>CANKUB010000021.1 GCA_947486575.1 Betaproteobacteria bacterium
ATGCGATACAAATCCTCAGCTGATCTGAAACCTTGTCCGAGGTTTTGTATCATCTGCTGTCAACACCTTAGCTTCAGATCGATTCACATCTACCTCAACAGGCTTTATCCGTTACATCAAATTAATACTGTAATATATTGTTATTACACATTTTTTAACCTACTCCCACTCAATCGTCGCAGGCGGCTTACTCGAAATATCGTACACCACGCGATTGATACCACGCACTTCGTTGATGATGCGGTTGGATACTTTTGCCAGCACGCTGTGCGGCAATTCGGCGACGTGGGCGGTCATAAAATCAGTGGTTTGCACGGCGCGTAGTGATACCACGTGCTCGTAGGTGCGGCCATCGCCCATCACACCTACGGATTTTACCGGGATGAATACGGCGAACGCTTGCGCAGTTTTGTCGTACCAGCTCTTGCCATCAGCATCAATCGTGGCACGCAGTTCTTCTATAAAGATCGCATCCGCACGGCGCAGCAAGTCAGCGAATTCCGGTTTGACTTCACCCAGGATGCGCACGCCCAAACCGGGGCCGGGAAACGGGTGACGAAACACCATGTCGCGCGGCAGGCCCAGCGCGAGACCCAATTCGCGCACTTCGTCTTTGAACAATTCGCGCAACGGTTCCAGCAGCTTCAGATGCAACGTATCGGGCAAGCCGCCCACGTTGTGATGCGATTTTATGGTGTGGGCTTTTTTACTCTTCGCCCCGGCAGATTCGATTACATCCGGGTAGATCGTGCCTTGCGCCAGCCATTTGGCTTTGGGCAGCTTGGCGGATTCATGCTGAAACACCTCCACAAATTCGCGGCCAATGATTCTGCGTTTTTGTTCCGGATCGGTCACACCTTTGAGGTGGCCCAAAAACTGTTCGCGTGCATTTACGTGGATGACTTTTACGCCGAGGTTTTTGCCGAAAGTTTCCATCACCTGTTCGGCTTCGTTCAGGCGCAGCAGGCCGTTATCGACAAACACGCAGGTGAGTTGATCGCCTATCGCTTTGTGTATCAATGCAGCGGCTACCGATGAATCAACGCCGCCCGACAATCCCAAGATCACTTCTTCACTGCCCACATCGGCACGAATTTTTGCTACTGCTTCGCTCACGTAATCCGGCATGTTCCAGTCGCCCGCAAGACTGCAAATGTCACGCACAAAGCGCGTGAGTATCGCCGTGCCCTGCGTAGTGTGGGTGACTTCGGGGTGAAACTGCACGGCGTAAAACTTGCGCGCTTCATCGGCCATACCGGCTATCGGGCACGACGCATTGCTGGCGATGACCTTGAAGCCTTCCGGCAATACATCGACTTTATCGCCGTGGCTCATCCACACATCAAGCAGGCCGTGGCCCTCGGCATTTGCGCGATCCTGTATGCCGTTGAACAACGCGGAATGGCCGCGTGCGCGCACTTCAGCATAGCCAAATTCGCGCACTTTTCCTGGGGTAACCTTACCGCCGAGTTGCGCGGCCATTGCCTGCATGCCGTAACAAATACCCAACACCGGCACGCCCAGCTTCCACACGATATCGGGCACGCGCGGCGTGTCGCCCGCCCACACCGAATTCGGCCCGCCCGAAAGAATTACTGCACTCGGATTAAATGAGCGTATAAATTCTTCTTTAATATCAAAGGGTTGCAATTCACAATACACTTTGCATTCACGCACGCGGCGCGCGATCAGTTGCGTGTATTGCGAGCCGAAATCGAGAATTAGTATCTTTTGATGCATGCTTTTCTGTAAAACAAATTACTCAACGCGATAATTAGGCGCTTCCTTGGTCATCTGCACATCATGCACGTGCGATTCGCGGATGCCTGCCGACGTTATTTCAACGAACTCGGCCTTGCGGCGCAT
This sequence comes from Betaproteobacteria bacterium, assembly GCA_947486575.1. GTDB lineage: Bacteria > Pseudomonadota > Gammaproteobacteria > Burkholderiales > SG8-41 > UBA5216. The sequence continues at coordinate 1,867 of CANKUB010000021.1, forward strand.
TTCATCGATGCTGGCGCAACCGACGTAGCCCATGCTCGCGCGCAATCCACCCATTAGTTGATGTATCAGCGACACCAGGCTGCCTTTGTAGGGCACGCGGCCTTCGACGCCTTCCGGTACGAGTTTTTCGGTGTCGAGTTCATCAACTTCCTGAAAGTAGCGATCAGCCGAACCCTGCTGCATTGCACCCAGCGAGCCCATGCCACGATACGCCTTGTACGAGCGTCCCTGATACAACTCAATCTCACCAGGCGATTCCTCGGTGCCGCCGAACAAGCCGCCGATCATCACCGCGTAACCGCCCGCAGCCAGTGCTTTGGCGATGTCGCCCGAATAGCGTATGCCGCCGTCAGCTATCAACGGAATGTCCGTGCGTGCCAGCGCTTTGGCCACATTGGCAATTGCGGAAATCTGCGGCACGCCCACACCCGCCACAATGCGCGTGGTGCAAATCGAACCAGGGCCGATGCCGACTTTTACGCCGTCCGCGCCGTTGTCCGCCAGCGCTTTTGCGCCGGTGGCCGTCGCGATATTGCCGCCGATCACCTGCGTGCGCGGATAGGTGCGCTTGATCCATTTCACACGCTTCAAAACTCCCGATGAATGGCCGTGCGCTGTGTCTACAACGATCACATCCACGCCCGCATCGATCAAAAATTCCACGCGCTCTTCGGTGCCCTCACCCACGCCTACCGCTGCGCCCACGCGCAGACGTCCGAGACGATCTTTGCTGGCGTTCGGATGCTCTGACGATTTCAAAATATCTTTGACCGTTACCAAACCGCGCAACTCAAAATTTTTGCCCACCACCAGCACACGCTCCAGACGGTGCTTGTGCATCAGCGCTTTGGCTTCGTCGCGGCTGGCGCCCTCGCGCACGGTGATCAACTTCTCGCGCGGCGTCATGATGTTTTTGACGGGCTGATCGAGATTGGTCTCAAAGCGCAAATCGCGGTTGGTCACAATGCCCACCACGCGGCCGTTGGTGCCCACAACAGGCAGGCCGGAAATTTTATGCTGCCGGGTAATCTGCAGCACATCACGCACCGTCATCACGGGCGTTACGGTGTACGGGTCTTTGACGATGCCGCTTTCGAAGCGCTTGACCTTGGTCACTTCAGCTGCTTGCGCCACCGGCGACATATTCTTGTGAATCATGCCGATGCCGCCTTCCTGGGCAATCGCAATCGCCAGGCGCGATTCAGTCACGGTATCCATCGCGGCGGATACGACCGGAATATTCAGCGAGATAGTGCGCGTTAAACGTGTTTTCAGGCTGACTTCGCGCGGCAGCACGTCGGAGAGCGCTGGAACCAGCAGAACATCATCGAAGGTAAGGGCTTTTTGCACTACGCGCATTTTTTGATCCTTCGCAAAGGCAGTATTATACGCAAAGGGTGGGTAAACCGTAAACGTCAGCGTGCGTTAATCGATTGACTCTATTGAATAAATTGGCTACTTTCGATGCTGGTTCAAAGGCTTGCGTGGCAACGTGTTTGCTGTGCAGTTAATGCGGATAGTGTTTGTGGTTGTCCGAAATAGTGAGGTACACATGAAAATCGTAATCCTGATTGGTACGCTTCTGGCAGTCACGTCGTTCGGCGCACCGGCGCAAATCCTGAAGTGCATCGGCAAAGACGGCAAAATAGAGTTCGCCACGTCGTGCCCTGCTGGCAGCAAGCAGCAGGATACCGGTGTAGGGAGCAAGCCTGCCGCTGCGCCTGCGGCGGTGCAAGGCGATGGCAAAGACAAAGGTGCGCCCAAATCGCTGGTGGATCGCGACGTGGATTTCCGCAAGCGCCAAACCGATCAAAAAGATGCAGAAGCCAAAGCCGCGCAAACCGCCACCGAAACCGCAGACCGCAAACGCGCATGCGATTCCGCGCAAAGCAATTTAATGGCGCTCAAAAATCGCCAGCGCATGTCACGCACCGATCCTAAAACCGGCGAGCGTGTGTTCTACGACGAAGCGGACTATCAGCGCGAATTACCCGTCACTGAGCGACTGGCTGCCGAGAATTGCAAGTAGCGTAACTTACTAACTATTTGTTTTTATTAAGTTTTTAATCCTGGCGCGGCGGCGGCGCGCTTCTTTGGGATCAACCGTAAGTGCCCGGTAAATCTCCACACGATCGCCGACTTTGAGCGGCGTATTCAGCGCCACCATTCTGCCAAACACGCCGACACGTGCTGTTGCTATGTTGATTTCAGCATAGCGTTGCAGCAGCCCTGATTGATGAATCGCCTGCTCGACCGTAGCGCCCCGGAGCACCCGTAAACGCAACACCCTTTGCTCAGCGGGCAACGCGTAAACTATCTCGACATCAAACTCACGATCACATTCACTGCCCGCCATAAACCTTCTCGGCGCGTTTCACAAACGCCTCAACCATGGTATCGGCAATATGACTAAACACCGGCCCTACCAGCGCGCCCAGGATGACGCTCGAAAACGCCCACGCCAGATTAAATTCTATCTTGCAGCCTTTGCCGCCCAAATCGCTGAATCGCCAGTGGCCATCCAGCGCGCGAAATGGGCCGTCGATCAGCTTCATGGTGATTTCATGCGGCGGCGTGTTGTGATTTTCAGTCGAAAAGCTTTGCTTGACGCCGCGAAAACCGACATCAAGCGTTGCACGCAGCACATTGGCCTCGCGCGACAACACCTTGCTGCCCGTACACCAAGGCAAAAACTCGGGGTAACGCTCAACCGCATCCACCAGCCGGTAAATCTGTTCCGGCAGGTAGGACACGATTACGGTTTTGGAAACTTCAGGCACGATAGATTGCGATGGGTTACGCAGAGTCGCACTGGTAGAATGAGCGTATGAGTATCGTTGAAAACAAAAAAGCCTTCCACGATTATTTTATCGAACAGCGCTACGAGGCCGGTATGGTACTCGAAGGCTGGGAGGTCAAAGCCATACGCGCAGGCCGTGCGCAGCTGAAAGAGGCTTACGTCATTGTAAAGGACGACGCGCTGCATTTAATCGGCGCGCACATCAGCCCGCTAACAACCGCATCCACGCACATTAATCCCGATCCCACGCGCACGCGCAAACTGCTGATGCACGCCGAAGAAATCAAACGACTCATTGGCAGCGTCGAACGTGCCGGCTACACCATGGTGCCCATCAACCTGCACTACACACGCGGGCGCGTAAAACTCGAAATTGGGCTGGCCAAAGGTAAGAAGCAGCACGACAAACGCGCCGACGAAAAAGACAAAGACTGGAAGCGCGAGCAGCAGCGCCTGATACGTCAGTAAGTCAACACGCGTTGCTCAAGGTGTATGCAGCGAAGCCGTTCGCATCGCTCGATTGAGCGGGAGGCCTGATTCCTGTTGCAACTAGATTTTGTAATTGCCATCTACGCCGAGGCTGGCATAGCTGCCCTGTTCGACATTGACAGCGAACCAATCAACACATATTATGTGCGCACATAGTTCTTTATTGAGGTTTTATGGCGAACCTGACCCTTTCAGTAGACGAAAAAACCATCGAGCGGGCGCGCAATGCTGCGCAGGCAATGGGCACCAGCCTCAATCAACTGGTACGCGATCATATCGAGCGCCTGTCTGGTGCCGATCAGCGCGAGGCGGATCACGCTGCGTTTGAAGCGCGCGCCCTGGCGGGAAAAGGTCGCCTGAACGGCTGGAAATTCAATCGCGAAGAAGCCAATTCGCGTGGCTAGTTTTATCGACTCCAACATTCTAGTCTATGCCGAAGCCAGCGACGAACCGGCAAAACAATCTGCCGCATTAGCCTTGTTACGGCACTTGAAACTCAGTGGCAGCGGCATTATTTCCACTCAGGTGTTGCAGGAATACGCCAACGTCGCACTGCGCAAAATGCGACTCGACGCAAACCATGTGCGTAAACAGTTAAACACTCATCAACAGTTTGAGATCGTGCAGGTCACGCCCGCCATCATTAACGGCGCACTCGATCTACACCAAACGCGCAGCCTGTCGTTCTACGACGCACTGATTGTTCAAGCCGCAAGCATTGCGGGCTGCGACATCCTGTATAGCGAAGACTTGAACACAGGTGAAATCATCAATGGCGTCAGGATTGTTAATCCGTTTGTTTAGCACCATCAATCTATCCGCGCGCCAATACGGCGGATAATCGGCCCCCATTTGTCGCTTTCCGCTTGTATCAGTTGGCGAAATTCTTCGGCTGTGCCACCCACCGGATCCAGCCCCGCCGTGTTGAGTTTTGCCCGCGCATCCGCATCTTTCAACGCAACGTTGAACTCACGATTCAACCGCACCACAAGTTCTGCTGGCGTTCCCGCAGGCACCAACACGCCGTTCCACGCCAGCGCTTCAAATCTTGGCAAGCCCGCTTCCGCCACCGTGGGTAAATCCGGCGTCAGCGCATAGCGCATTGCACCCGACACCGCGAGCAACTTCACCTTGCCCGACTTGGCCAGCGGCGTGATTGCCGTAGGCACTGCAAACAGCAACTGCGTATCGTTACCGGCAACCGAGGTGATCGCAGGCGGCGAGCCGTTAAACGGCACGTGAACCATATCAATGCCCGCCATGGATTTCAATAACTCCATCGACAAGTGCGACGAGCTGCCGTTGCCCACCGAGGCATAACTCAGCTTGCCCGGATTGGCTTTGGCGTGCGCAATCAATTCTTTCAATGACGTAGCCGCAACCGCGCTGCTCACAGCCAGCACATTCGGCTGACTGGTGGTGATGACCACCGGCAGCAAATCCTTGAAAGGATCGTACGGCAGCTTGGCATACAAATGCGGGCCAAATGCCAGCGGCCCATTGAACGACAACACCATGGTGTAACCATCCGCCGCACTCTTTGCCACAAAATCTGTCGCCAGTGTGCCGCCCGCCCCCGCGCGGTTTTCAACAACCACGGGCTGACGCAAAGCATCCTTGAGTTTGTCAGCGAGAATGCGTCCGATCACGTCAATCGAACTGCCTGCAGGCGCCGTCATCACAAACTTGAGCGGCTTGGCGGGCCACATTTGCGCGGATGCTGACAACCCCCACAGCGCGCCCAGCAAACCGCCACTCAGCAGTAGCGCATCACATGCTGGAAGTCGCCTGCGCAATTTGATCAGCCTTTGGTTTTCAAGTTGGCATCATTCGCCGCTATGAACGCGCGAATTTCAGCGGACATGTCCATCAGCTTGAGCCACTGCTCCTTGTAGAGCGTCACCGGAAAGCGCCCCATGCCGTAGATGGAAAGCGCGCCTTTCTCACTGACTTTCATGCTGATGCCGGTAGCCGCACCTTTTTTCAGCGCAGCATTTTCGTTACGCAGGCGTTCGAGCTCTGCTTTCATATCTTCGTCGGACATAATCACTCCTGGTCAGTCAATCGTAAATTTCGAAAGCGCAGTGTAGCGGTAGCGCCACCCGGGTTCAATCCAATTTGCACGAGCGCCCTCATTTCAACATCGGCTTCAACCGCCGCATAATCTCCGCGCTGTCCGGCTCGACTGCGCTGCGAAACCCATACACGGCTTTACCATCCGGCGCGATCAGGTATTTGTGAAAATTCCACTGCGGCGCTTCGCCTGCGGCTGCCGCCAATTGACGAAATAACGGACTCGCATTCGCGCCTGTGACTGAACTCTGCTCAATCATCGGAAATTCAATCGCATAAGTCAGCCGACAGAAATTCGCGATTTCCTTGTTGGTGGCAAGCTCCTGGTTAAAATCATTCGACGGAAAGCCCAGCACCACCAGCCCGCGCTTTTCATAGGCTTTGTTGAGACTTTCGAGCTTGTCGAATTGGCCGGTGTAGCCGCAGCGGCTCGCGGTATTGACCACCAGTATGGGTCGGTTGGCGTAACTGCACAGGTTTACCGGCTTGCCCTGTAGCGAGGTAAAGCGGTGATCCAGCAACGCAGTACATCCCAATGCCCATTGCGTTGCAATCAATCCCCAAGCGACCAGCAGCGTTAGCACAAACCTCATGGCATTCTCCTGTTCAATTGACCGATAATCGGCGGACGGTATTGCAGGCGCTTATCGGGTAGTTTACCTTCCGTTGGCGGCGACCGTCGATGCAGGCAATGATCTGAACAGATTTGTAAACCAAAAACATAAGTATTCGTAAGCTATTGTTTTATAATACTTTTTATAACCACCCCGAAAACGGCAGAATAATGACCTGGCAACCCGAACTCGATGAACTGCGCACGCGCGAAACGTTTGCCAAACAAATGGGCGGTGCTGACAAAGTCAAACGCCAGCATGACGGCGGACGACTCACTGTGCGCGAGCGCATCGAAGGCGTCCTCGACAAAGGCAGCTTTCACGAAGTTGGCGGCATTTCCGGCAAAGCCAGTTATGACGCCGCAGGCAACCTCACCGCATTGCAGCCCGCCAACTGCGTATTCGGGCGCGGCACGATTGATGGCCGATCAGTGGTGGTGTGCGGTGATGACTTCACCGTACGCGGCGGGTCGGCGGATGCCACCATCAAGGAAAAAACGGTGATGGCTGAGCAGATGGCAAACGAGTTTCGTTTGCCGATTCTCCGCATTATTGAAGGCTCCGGCGGCGGCGGTTCGGTCAAAACCATCGAAACCACAGGGCGCGCCAACCTGCCGGGACGTGTGGCGGGTGCAGCCGGATACCATTGGGCTGCGGTGAATCTGGGCGCCGTGCCGGTGGTAGCACTGGGGCTGGGGTCGGTTGCCGGGCTGGGCGCGGCGCGGCTCGCGGCCAGCCATTACTCGGTGATGACCAAAACCACCTCGGCCATGTTTGTGGCCGGGCCACCGGTGGTGGAACGCATAGGGCAGAAACTCACTAAACTGGAACTCGGCGGCTGGCAGATTCAATGCAGGGCGGGGGCAGTGGATCACGCCGTCGATACCGAAGAAGAAGCCTTCGCTTGCGCGCGACGTTTTTTGTCTTACCTGCCAGCATCGGTACACGCAACGCCGCCAGTGACGCCCTATGCAGCCGATAGCACACGTCATGATGACGATCTGCTCAAAGTCATTCCCAAAGACCGCCGCCGCGTCTACAAAATGCGGCCGATCATCGAAACGCTGGTGGATGGCGGCAGCTTTTTCGAAATGGGCCAGATGTTCGGTCGCTCCATTATTACCGGCTTTGCGCGCATTGAAGGTCGGCCCGTTGCGGTAATGGCCGGTGACCCGTATCACTACGCCGGTGCCTGGACAGCAGATGCGTGCGCCAAGATCATTCGCTTTGTCGATCTGGCGCAGACGTTTCATTTACCGGTGGTGCATCTGGTCGATTGCCCGGGCTTTCTGGTGGGTCTGGAAGCCGAGAAAACCGCAACCATTCGCGCGGGGGTACGCGTGATGACAGCGCTGGACCAATGCACGGTGCCGTGGTGCTCGATTCTGATTCGCAACGTCTTCGGCGTGGCAGGCGCACTGCACCAACCGCCAGGACGCTTGTCGCTGCGCTACGCATGGCCATCCGGTCACTGGGGTTCTTTACCGCTGGAGGGAGGCATAGAAGCCGCGTACCGCGCAGACCTCGACGCCTCGCCGGATCCCAAAGCCAAGCTCGCAGAAATTGAAGACCGTCTGAACAAACTGCGTTCGCCTTTCCGCTCGGCAGAAACGTTTTGGGTCGAAGAAATTATCGACCCGCGCGATACCCGTAAACTGCTGTGCGAATTTGTTCACTTGGCGGAACCGTTGCTGACGCCGGGGCCTGCATCGTTTACGATGCGGCCTTGAATCAGACGCTCCCAAGAAACGCCGACCGACCTCACCCCATCGTCGTTCCAGCGAAAGCTGGAACCCAGTGCGCAAACCACGCCAAAAGCATCTGAATCAGATGCTTCGCATAAATGAACGAACTGGATTCTGGCTTTCGCCAGAATGGCGGTCGATATGAACCCTTCTCCCGATAATCCCATGACCACTCACACCGACCTAGCCCGCCTGCTAACCCCCCAATCCATCGCCATCATCGGCGCTTCCAGCAACAACACCTCCATCAGCGGCCAGCCGCTGCGGCTGATGATCGAGGCAGGCTACGCGGGCAAAATTTATCCGGTTAATCCCAAACGCGATGAAGTACAAGGTATCAAAGCCTATCCCGACGCGCAATCGATCCCCGGCCCGTGCGATGTGGCGTTGGTTGCAGTGTCGGCGGCGCAGGTGCCGCAGGCGTTGCGTGATTGTGGCAAAGCCAAAATACCGTTCGCAGTAGTACTAGCCGGTGGCTTCGAGGAAATTGGCGAAGCCGGTATGCCCATGCAGCGCGAACTCAATGCGGCGATCAAGGAAAGCGGCGTGCGCGTGGTCGGCCCCAATTGCATCGGTGTTGCCAACATCGCCACGCGCGCTTTTTGCGCTTTCGGCGGCGCGCTCTACGATAAGAGTCTCGAGCCTGGCCCGGTAGCCGTCGTCTCGCAAAGCGGTGGCGTGGGCCTGAGCATGCTAGCGCACGCGCATGCACGCGGCGTTGACTCCCGCTATATCGTCTCCTGCGGCAATGAAGCCGATTTGAATTTTTTCGAGTTTTGCCACACCTTGCTTGGCCAGGACGACGTGCAATTAATTCTGGCTTACCTCGAATCCAGCACCGAAGGCGTCAAACTGCGCGAACTCGGCCAGCGCGCGCTGCAACTCGGTAAACCGATTATTCTGCTCAAGGTTGGCAACAGCGGCGCGGGTCGCCGCGCAGCCGGTTCGCACACCGGTAAACTCACCGCCGACTACACGCTGTTCAAGACAGCGTTTCACGAGGGTGGTTTTATCGAGGTAACCGATCTGAATGAGATGGCCGATGTCGCCAAACTCGTACTGGGCGGGCGTTATCCCAAGGGGCGTAACATCGGCGTGCTAACCGGCTCCGGCGGCTGGGGCGTGATGACGGCGGAGGCCTACGAACGCAATGGCCTGCATCTGCCGCTGCCCTCACCTGAAACTGCGGAGAAACTGAAAGCCGTGGTAGCCGATTACGGCTCGCGCGGCAACCCCATCGACACCACGCCGGTGTACGGCAAGCAACACACCGTGCTCGAAATCATCGTCGACGAGCCCAACTGGGACATGCTGCATGTACGCAGCGCAGGCGGCCCCGTGCTCAAAGAATGGCTGCCAAAATTCTTGGACATTGCCAAGCGCACCGAGAAGCTGATCATTGTCGGCTGGTCGCCCGTGCCCGGTCTTGATCTCGACATCAAAACCGAGCTGGAAAAGAACGGCATTTATTGTCCCAGTTTTTCCGCTGATGCCGGGTGCGCTGTAGGCCTGTTCACGGATTTTGCGATGAAGCGGCAGAAATATCTGTCGCGCGGCAAAAATCCGATAATGCGACCCCTGGAAAAACAATCACTTGATTTCGGCAACGGCAGCGGCGCACTGGCCGAACACGTTTCAAAGCAATGCCTCGCGCGTTATGGCATTCCTGCGACACAAGAAGTGCTGCTCTCGCTCGAAGAAATACTCGCGCTCAAAGAAAGCCCGGTATCGTTCCCTGTAGCCGTCAAGTTAGCCTCCGCCGACATCCCGCACAAAACCGAAGCCGACGCTGTGCGCCTCGGTGTGAAATCGCTGGACGAACTTAAAGCCGCAGTACAAGCCGTCACCGCAGGCGGGAAAAAGCATGCGCCCAAGGCACACATCGATGGCATATCCGTGCAGGAAATGGCCAGCGGGGTGGAAATGATCGTCGGCGCGGTGAACGATCCGCATTTCGGCCCCTATGTCATGGTGGGGCTCGGCGGCGTGCTGACGGAAGTGCTGCATGACGTGGCTCATCGCTTCGCGCCCGTAACAACCGCTGACGCGCGAGAAATGCTGGCTTCGTTAAAGGGCGCAAAAATTCTCGAAGGCTATCGCGGCGCACCGCCGGTTGATGTGGATGCCGTTGTCGATGTGCTGGTGCGCTTGTCATTACTCATAACCGATCATCGAGATCGTATAGCGGAAATCGATATCAATCCACTGTTTGCGCGCGCCAAAGGCAATGGCGTGGTTGCGGCAGATGCGCTGGTAGTGCTGCGGTAGGCCCACAGATAGCGCTTGAAGCAGGCACTCGTAGAGAATGCGTTGTGTAGTACCGACATACATAGCGCCCTGGCGACGTCCGTTTACATTACGGAGAATAAGCTGTAAGTAATTGTTTTTGTTGTATTTTTTAAATTTCCATTTGACGCCCTGATTTTATCGAGGCGCGTATTTACGGCCGAGCCGAACTAAGCCTCCGCTGTAAACCTTCGCGTCGGCAAGTATCACGGGGTGTCTACTCCACCTTGATGTTGGCAAGCCTGAATAGCTCCGTCAGGTTTTTCAAATCATCCTGCAAGAACGCGCGGAAGTCCGCTGGCGTACTGGCCACGGGTGCGTAGCCCCCGCTTTCCAGAAAAGCGCGCATTTTCGGAATCTGTATTGCTGCTGCAATTGCGGTTTGCAGCCGCGACACCACTGCCGCTGCCGTCGCTGCAGGCGCAAATACGCCATGCCACGCTGCTTCAAAAACGAATCCCGGAATCACTTCGATCATCGCAGGCACATCCGGCATACCCGCCCAGCGCCTGGCACCGGAATACCCCAACGCTCTCAAACGGCCCGACTTGATATGCTGTAGAACTGCAGTGGGCGGCGCAAAACACACTTGTATTTCATTGGCCAGTACACCGGTAATCAACGGTGCCAGCCCTTTGTACGGCACGTGGATCAGCCTGGCACCTGACCTCACATTCAGAAACTCGCCGAGCAAATGCTGGCTGTTGCCGATGCCACCCGAACCAAACTTGATGTTGGCGCCGGGTGCCTTGCTTAACTCAATCAAGTCCTTCAGCGACGTTACCGACACCTGCGCGTTCACAAGTGTCAGATAACCCGGCAACTTACCGACCAGCGTAACCGGCGCAAAATCACGCAGCACGTGAAACGGCAACTGTTTTTGCACCAACTGGTTGTTGATAAACGAGTTGGAGGTGTACAACATCGTGTGTCCGTCGGGCGCTGCGCGCGCGACGAGTTCGCCCTCAATGATACCGTTGGCGCCACCGCGATTATCGATAACCAGGTTTTGCCCCAACGCTGGCTCCAGATATACCGCCAATGCGCGCGCGTTGGCGTCCATGCTGCCCCCCGCAGGTTGTGGCACAACCACACGCAAGGGACGCGTTGGAAACTTCTCCGGCTGTGCCCAGGCATTAACTGACAAGCCGAAGGCCATTGCTGCCAGCGCGCACGCTCGCATGAGGCTACTTCTTTGCGAGAATATCTTTCAAACCACGCATGGCCAGCGAATAGCCAAAGATGCCAAAACCGACAATCACGCCACGCGCGACTTTCGCCACTTCGGATTGCCCTCCGCGCCGCGCCGGATTGGAAATATGCAACTCGATGGAAGGAAATTTCACCTGCGACATCGCGGCATACAACGCGCGGTAGCCCGAGCTGAAACCGGCAGGATTGAATATGCAGGCATCAACGCCACGCTCCTCAGCCTCATAAAACTTGTTGATCACTTCGCCCTCAATGTTCGAATGAAAAATATCGACTTCAAAGCCATGCTCCGCTGCATATTGGCGAATATGTTCGTCGTATTCCGGCAGCTTCATCGGGCCGAATACATCGAGTTGCACCTTGCCGCGCATGTTCATTCCAGCGCCGTGTACTACCAGTAGTTTTGGCATTGCTATGCTCCTTAAATTTAAATTGGATCCCAACTTAACACATCACGCGAACGCTCGAGCGGCGTCAGTGATGCCTTGAACGCCGGCAACACCCTGTCGCGTATCAACTGCGGTGTCCAGCCGTCGCCATGATGCGCGGAGCGAATTGGACGCGGCTGACTGATCAGGAAAATTTCATTCGCGCGCACCGAGAATATCTGTCCGGTGACGTCCTTTGCCGCATCGCTGCACAAAAACACCGCCATCGGCGCTATCTGCTTTGGCGACATCAATTTACGCCGCGTTTCAATATGCGCCTTCTGCTCTGGCGTGTTAGCGGGAATCGCCTCGATCATGCGACTGAAGGCATTGGGCGCGATGCAATTCGAGCGCACCTGATAACGCGACATATCCAGTGCGATCTGGCGTGACAAACCAACAATGCCGAGTTTGGCTGCGCCATAATTCGCCTGCCCATAGTTGCCGAACAAGCCGGACCCTGAACTCATGTGCACGAACGCACCGCTGTTCTGCTGGCGGAAATGCTGCGCCGCCGCCAGACTCACGTGAAACGTGCCGTAAAGATGCACTTTTACTACGGCATCGAATTCCTCCGGCGTCATCTTGTGAAAAATGCGGTCGCGCAAAATCCCGGCGTTGTTGATCACCGCATCAATACGGCCGAAATTCGCGATCGCCAGTTCAATAATATGCGCGGCACTCTTGGCCTCCGCCACGCTATCAGTACTGGCCACGGCTTTACCGCCCTTGGCCTTGATTTCGTTCACTACCTGCTGCGCAACACTTTCATCGACGCCTTCGCCGTTTACGGTGGAACCCAGATCATTCACCACCACTGACGCCCCTTGTTCCGCCAGCATCAGCGCCATTTCACGCCCGATGCCGCGCCCCGCACCAGTAACGATAGCCACCTTGCCTTCCATCATCAGATCGTTTGCCACTGCACTCTCCTTGATCAAAATTCGTCTATTTCGCCCACAGGCACTGCACATCGCATACTAACGTTATGATACGGTGAAAATCCGTACTATCCTAGACGCAGTATCGGGAATCCATATCGTCGTTGTCGTTGTCGTCATTGCAGCGCGCAAAATACTTTATCAACCTTCAAACTGGAAGCATTAGCCATGCAAATCAACCGTGTCAAGAAAATCATCCGCGAAGGCGGCCTCGCACTCGGCGCTTACGTTGGCGGCATTGCCGATCCGCAGATTGTCGAGATCATCGGCCACGCCGGTTTTGACTCGGCCTTCATCGACATGGAACACACCAGTTTCGATCTGCGCGATGTGCAATTGATGGTGATGGCTGCCGAGCGCGTGGGTATTTCGCCGATCGTACGCCCACCCGGATTTGATCCGGCATTTTTATTGCGTCTGCTAGACATGGGCGTGCAGGGCCTGCAAATCCCGCACATCAGCAATGCAGACGCCGCGCGGGCTGCCGTGCAGGCGGTACGCTATCCCCCACTCGGTGACCGTGGCATGGCCGGCGCATCACGCGCTACCGATTACGGCAATGTACCGATGATGGAACACATTGAGCAATCCAATCGCGAAATCACCCTCGCGCTGATGATCGAAGACCAGCAGGCACTGGATCAGATGGACGAAATAGCCAAGGTTGAAGGTGTCGATCTGATCGTGGTCGGCCCCTCGGACATGTCGCGCACGCTGGGTGTCACAGGCACACCGAATCATCCCAAACTACTGGCTGTGATTGAGCGGCTGCAAAAGGCCTTGAAGAATGGCGCCGGGGCCAAACTGGCGCTGCCGATTGATCACCCTGCCCTGCCGCGCAACGCAGGCGAACTCAAGGCGATGGGCTGCGCATACGCCAACTGCTCGCCTTCGCCGGAAGTGCGGCTGATGAAATCTCTGCGGGCGCAGGCCGATGCGATGCGCAAGTTGCTGGCGTAACAGAAATTTGCAGTTACGCGATTTCTCGCCAGCGCCGGTGCCAGTTCAGAATATGCGATCCAGTTAGAAACGTCTGCGACAGTTCCTCACTGGTTGGCATGAAATTCTCGGTGGACACCAGTGCAAGATTGGCTTGATTACCATAACTGATCGCAAAATATTTTTCATCCAGCGTTACTTCAATACCCCTGGCCTGCGGCAATGTCAGGGTCTTCAAGTGCCTGCCGTCTTGCGTTGACCAGAATGTAACCATGCCGCCAGCGGGATGCGTCACCCCGAACACCTTGCGCGTGGCGGACACCGCCACGCTCAGCGCTTCACCAGTCATGCTCTCTACCACTGATTGAGGCTGCGTCATTGTGGTCAACTGTTTTTGCCCCAGCATAACGCTGACGCCACCGAGGTTCTTGTCGGGCAGTCCGCGCGCGGGCGCCGACACCACCACCGCTTGCCGCGCGGCAAGCACCGCGACATGCCCGGTATTGATACGGGGATTACTGGGAATAAATTTTTCCAGCAGCTGGTTCGAAGCCACATCTATATACGTCAGCGACGCTGGTGATCCCTCTCCCATGGCGCCGCCGCCGTTGGTTACGACCATGGTTGCCCCGTCATCGATGAGATGACAGTCATGCGGATGATCGCCATACGTGGGAAATTCCCCCAGATAAGCCAGCGTACCTGCGTCGCGTATGGCGATCAGCCCGGTCTTGCGTTTTTCATCGCGCTCGGTTGAATACAGCAATCGACCATCCAGTGAGTACGCGCCATGACCATAGAAAAGCCGGTCTTTTTCCGGCGTGATGGTACGCAGGACTTTGCCACTCACAATATCAATTTCAGCAGCGCCAGGCCCGATCTTTTGAAACGTGGCGGCAATACCCCACGCACCACGTTTGAGCGCAAAACCGTGTGCAAAAAAATCCATGGCAAAGCGATCAATCTGCCGCTTACCAATATCCACGATTGCGATAGTAGCCAGCCTGCGCGATGGCTCTCGCGCATCTGGTACGTATAGACCACCGCCAACAAAAATATCGCGCGTTGCGAGATAAGTCTTTCTTTCAGCAGAAAATGCAGAACTCCCGAACGCGCCCAAAAGCGTCGCGCTACCTGCCAGCAAAAATTCACGTCTCGTGGAGCGCATGTGCAAATCAGTTCAAGTCAACACGTATGCCGCCCCACAACGCCCGCAGATATCGCGAATTTGCTGGCACACGCGATCATGGGTGATATTCATTTCTACTACTCCCCTGGCCCATCAATGTTCAGCATTTTTTTCGACCGCAGCACTACTTTTTCAGTCTTCAGCGCATCCACCTCAGCTGGCGTGTAGCCGATGGACGCGAGTATCGTATCGGTATGCTCACCCAGAAAAGCGGGCTGCTTTACCGCTTCGAAATCCTGGGTACCGCCCATGCTGAAGGGCAGCTTGGGCACCTTGTAATCCTTGTCGCCCACCTTCAGTTGCATCCAGCGGCCCGCTTCGCCCATGTGCTTGTCTTCAAGGATATCCAGTGGCGTGCCAACGGGCGAATACGGCACCAGCGCCTTGTAGAGGCGCGCCGTAATATCGTCATAGGTGAGCAACTGCGTAGCTGCGGTGACGCGCTCTGCGATGCGCCACTTCTCGGCCGTGCGTTTGCGGTTGGTGTTGAACTCCGGCGAATCTTTCCAGTCGTCAAAACCCAGCACGTCGCACAAGCCTGCCCAGTGCCGGTTACCGGTCACCGCAATAAACACCGGCTTGCCACCTTTGGTTGGAAACAACTGGTAAACGCCCCACCCCATCGCCTTGCCCATGCCGCTGGTGCGCTCGCCGCGGGGAGACGGGTTTTTGCCACTGATTTGCGCAGCGGTAATGTGCTGACTGATCCAGAACACTACCGTCTCATACAGACCAGACTCGATGCAGTCGCCCTCACCCGTCTGCTCGCGCCGGTAAAGCGCCGCCAGTATGCCCATCACGCCATACGTGGCCGCGCCGATGTCGGTGATCGACGCACCCGCGCGCATGGGCTGACCTTCAAAACCGGTAAGGTAAGCAATGCCACCCGCCATCTGCGCCAGCTCGTCCAGAAACGGTCGGTCGCCGTACGGCCCCGGCAAAAACCCTTTGACCGAGCAATAAATGATGCGCGGATTGACCTTACGGCCCCAACTGTAATCGAGGCCCAGCCGTTTCAGCGCACCCGGCGCAAAATTGTCCAAAACAATATCTGCTTTCTTGACCAGCTTTTCGAAGATGGCCTTGCCTTTGGCCTGACGCAAATCCAGCGCCAGAAACTGCTTGTTTCGGTTGTAGGTGTAGAACGTGCCACCTTCGTTGGCCTGACTGCGCGCGGTGTCGCCCGTGGACGGGTGTTCAATCTTGATCACATCCGCGCCCATGTCGCCCAGCATCATGCCGCCGCTGGGCCCAGCCACAATGTGACTTAACTCAAGCACGCGCACGCCCTTTAACGGCAGCGCCTGTTTCTTTTCTGCTGCATTTCCCATGTTGGATTCCTGATTCGTGTATGTAAGCGCGCAAGAGCATAGTCCGGCTTCGACCGTGGACGCAAGCGGCCAACCTGACGTTCGCATGACGTTCGCTGACAGTTGACCTCAATCCAGCGCGGGACTACATTGCCGCAGTGCGTCTCATACTGCAACTTCAGCGAGGGAGGTTCAAATGACTGCCAGACCCCAGATTGCTTTTGACGTGAAGCCACTGACCGGCGGCCTCGGTGCTGAAATCTTCGGCATCGATCTGGCTCAGCCGCTGGATGAACAAGGCTTTCGCGCCATCAATCAGGTGCTGCTGGACCACGGCGTGATTTTTTTTCGTGACCAGAAAATCACGCCCGCACAGCAGATGGCCTTTGCGCGGCATTGGGGCAGTGTGCATCTGCATCCTCACATGGCCTGTTTGCCGGAACAACCCGGCGTGATCGAAGTGCTGAAAAAGGAAACCGACACCACGGTGTTTGGCCAGAACTGGCACACCGATCAAATGTTCACGCCAACGCCCGCGCGCGTCACGCTGCTCTACGCCAAGGAAGTGCCGCCCTTCGGTGGCGACACCATGTACGCCAATCTCTACATGGCCTACGACACACTGTCTGACGGCATGAAAGCCATGATTGCGAATCTGCGCACCGTTAACCTCTACAACAAAAAGAAAAAGCGCCCTGCCGCCATGGCGCCTACGGCACCGGAGCAGGACCCGGAACCCGCCGAACACCCGCTGGTGCGCCAGCATCCTGAAACCGGCAAGAAAGCACTCTACCTGTGCAACCCCGGTATCACGAGGCACATCGTCGGCATGACTGAGGAAGAAAGTCAGCCGCTGCTGAAATATCTGCTCGACCACGCTACACGTCCGGAATTCACCTGCCGCTTCCGCTGGCAAGTCGGTTCGCTCGCCGTGTGGGATAACCGCCGTGCACTGCATTATCCGGTCAATGATTACAATGGCTATCGCCGCCTTATGCATCGCATCACCATTGAAGGCGAACAAACTTACTGACCTTTACCTTTCGCACACGGGAGACAAAACCATGGACACTATCGAGCAAGTCACGGCAAACACCGTGCAAAAAGGCATGCGGCTGCAAAAATCGTTTGTCAGCACTACGCCCTTCGCACCCGGACGGCGCTCGTTCTTTAAATACCGCAATCTCGGTCTTGAGGCTGCTACCGGCGGCCGCATGCGCGCCTATCAAAACAATTCCATCGCCGGCATGACCGAGCCAACGGGCTGGCATTATCACATCTGTGAAATGCAGTTCGTCTACGTGCTGAAAGGCAAACTGACGATTGAGTTTGAAGACGGCACCGTCGGCACCTTCGTCGCAGGCGACGCGTTCTTCGTTCCTGGTGGCGTGCGCCACAACGAGACTTACGTGTCCGAAGACAAGGAAGCCCTCGAAGTCTCCGTGCCGGGTAAAATCGAAACGGTGAATTGTGAACGACCTGCGCATTTACCCGAAAAACTTCGCGCCGTCAGCAACGAAAATCCATAGAATCTACGAAGCCTTATTGATGCGATCAGCGAAACGATGGGCCAGCGCAGGCATAAGCATCTCGTTAGTGGCTGCCAGTGCTGCCTGGAGCCAAGCCTACCCTACGCGCCCCGTGCGCCTGATCGTGCCATTTGCCGCGGGCGGCCCCGGCGATGCCGTCGGACGCCAGATCGCGCCGGGCCTTTCTGAAATCTGGGGGCATCAGGTCGTCATCGACAATCGCGCAGGCGCCAACAGCATCGTCGGCAGTGAAGTGACCGCGCGCGCCGCGCCGGACGGCTACACGCTGTGCCTGCCGTCGGCGGGATTCACCATCAACGTCAGCCTCTATCCAAAACTGCCGTTCGACGCGATCCGCGACTTCACGCCGGTGACCAGCGTCACCTTCGGCCCCAGCATATTGGTCACCCACCCTTCGCTGCCGGTCCGCAACTTGAAAGATTTGGTGGCGCTCGCCAAAGCCAAGCCGCGCGCGCTGGCGTATGGCTCGTCCGGCTCCGGCGCGCCCAGCAGCCATCTCGGCATGGAACTGCTCAAAGTCACAGCGGGCATCGATATCATCCACGTGCCCTACAAAAGCATGGCACCCGCCCTGGTTGACGTCCTCGGTGGACAAATTCAGATGGCCATGCCCACCATCAACGTCACGCTGCAACACATCCGCGCAGGGCGGCTACGTGCCATCGGCGTAACCTCCCTGCAACGCTCAGCCGCCGCCCCCGACGTGCCCCCGCTCGCCGACCAGGGCATGCCTGGCTACGAAGCCAACAACTGGTACGCCCTGTTCGCGCCCGCCGGACTGCCTGCGCCTATCGCGGAAAAAATATACAACGACATGAGCAAACTGTTTCAGTCGCAGGAATTGCGCGACCGCTTTGCAGCGGCCGGCATGGAAGCGCGCAGCATGCCGCCCGCGGAGTTTGCGGCGTTTGTAAAACGTGAGATTGCGAAGTGGGGGAAGGTGGTTAAGGCGTCTGGGGCACGGGCGGAGTGAGGGAGATGCTTTTCGTACCAGTTCCATAGAACGGATGAACATTAGAATGCATTGTCACCCTAGGATCTTATTGGGTTTTAATCCAAGGATGGCTGATAGCTTATACATCACGTTGGAAAGTTAACTGGCGTTTATCTGTGTAACGCTAGCCGTATCAAGGAAACAACATGACAAAACGTCGCGCCGTAAACGTCATCGTCGGGGGCGTCATTCTCGGAGGAGGCGCCTATTTTCCGTACATTTTTTTAAGCGCGGAAAATCGCGTCCGAGAAGTATGCGCCGAAATAAAGCCGGGGATGACACTTAACGCGCTTCATGCCTTTGCTGAGCTACACGGTCTGCGACAGCCCACCCGGGATGCTGGCGTTAATTTCCTCGTTGAAACAAAAACCTTTGGACGATTCGGATGTGCGGTGAAATTGGAGTCTGGGATTGTACGGAACGTCGAGTACACCTTTGCAGACTGAGACGGCTAAACACTTAACGCGCGTAACCCGCAATGCGTAAGGCGTATTAAGCGTAGCGCATTGCGCCGAATGTGTTTGTGCTTCAAGTAAACATGCGGCGCAATAGGGATTACGCCCTACGACACTGCAAATTCGCTCAATACTTTTACCAAGCCGCAATTCGATGAAAGGAGATCACCGTGCGCCTTTTCCATATCGCGAAAATTATCTCTCCGATGTTATCGGTAATTGCCATCTGCACTTCGCCTCATACCGCAGCGCAAGCCTACCCCACCCGCCCCATCCGCTTCATCGTACCCTTCCCGCCCGGCGGCGGCACCGACATTTACGCGCGCATCATGGCGCCCAAGTTATCCGAGGCGTTGCGCCAACAGGTGGTAGTGGATAACCGTTCGGGTGCGGGCGGCGCGCTGGGCGCGGAGCTGGCGGCGCGCGCGCCGACGGACGGCTATACGATCTGGATCGGGCAGACCAGTAATCTCACCATCGGCCCGTCGATGCGCGCGAAGAACAGTTACGATCCGATCAAGGATTTCGCGCCGGTCAGTCTGCTGAGCAAAGCGCCGCAGGTGATGGTGGTTAACGCGGATTCACCGCTGAATGCGCTGAAGGATCTGGTGGCACTGGCCAAGAGCAGCCCGCCCGGCAAGCTCACTTACGCCACGGCGGGTGTCGGCGGCAACAGCCACGTCAACGGCGAGCTATTCAATCAGATGGCAGGGGTAAATATCACGCATGTGCCGTACAAGGGCGCTTCGCCCGCGATGATCGATCTGCGGGGCGGACGCGTGACGTATATGGGCACGTCACTCGCTTCGGCATCGCAGTTCATCAAGGAAGGCAAAATTCGCGGCATCGCCACCACCGGCGCGCAGCGCTCGCGGCTGCTGCCCGATGTGCCGACGGTGGCTGAACAGGGCTTCCCCGGCTTCGAATCGATTTCGTGGCTGGGGATACTCACGCCTGCCGGTGTGCCCCGCAGCATTATCGACCGCCTCAACAAGGAAACGGTGGCGATACTGCGAACGCCGGACGTGCAGAAAATGGTATTCGCGGAAGGCGGCGATATCACGCCGAGCACGCCGGAGGAATTCGCTGAGTTATTGCGCAAGGAATTGCCGCTGTGGGCGCGCGTGATTAAACGGGCGGGGATTGCGGCGGAGTAATGCCCTAACTCACTATGCGCGCGAAGCACACCAAAATGACTTCTGTCCTTCCCGCGAAGGCGGGTATCCATAACGCACCTTCCTACCGCGCACCGCATGGATTCCCGCCTTCGCGGGAATGACAATTATAGTTTGGGTTCTATTGTGCAGATTAAAATAATAGCAAAAAATCAATAAGTTACATACTTTCTGACCGCACCTCAATCCACGCGAATATTGGCCGTCCTGATCACTTTGAGATAAGTCGCGATATCCGATTTGATCATCGCTGCAAACTGCTCCGCCGTGGAAGTCATGGGAATCATGCCTATACCATCGAGCCGTTCACGCACGGCGGGGATTGTCAGCATTGTGGCAATTTCGGCGGACATTTTATCGACGATGGGTTTGGGCACGCCCGCCGGCGCGAGCACGCCGTTCCAGGTTTTGACATCAAAGCCCGGCAGCCCTGCTTCGGCAAAAGTCGGCATCTGCGGCAGAGCGCTCAGACGCGTGTTGCCCGTGACCGCGATGGCCTTGATTCTGCCGCCTTTGACGTGCGCAACGATATTAGACGGCACAGAATAAAACATATGCACTTGCCCGCCAATCAGATCGACGAGTACCGGTGCGGCACCCTTATACGGAATGTGTTGCGTTTTGACGCCAGCAATCATGTTGAACAATTCGCCCGACAGATGCGTCGGTCCGCCTGCGCCCGACGAGCCGAAATTCAGTTGCCCCGGCCGGGATTTGGCCAGCGCGATCACTTCCTGCACAGTATTGGCCGGCAGCGCTGCGTTCAAAACCAGCACTTGCGGTGCAACACCGATGGTCGCCACCGGTGAAAAATCGCGAATCGGATCGTACGGCGTTTTGGTCAAACTGGACAGAATGGCGTGCGTGCTGGTGGTCAGCATGATGGTGTAGCCATCGGGCGCTGACCGCATCATTGCCTCGGTGCCGATGATCGTATTGCCACCGGGACGGTTGTCAATGATTACGTTCTGGCCCCAACGCTCCGTCAGATGCTGGCCCACCAGCCGCGCCATTACGGACGTGCTGCCGCCTGGCGCGTAGGGGGTGATAAAACGAATCGGCTTGTTGGGATACGAAGCCACGCTTGATTGCGCGATGGCACCACTGCCGAACGACAACAGCAAACCCTCAGCCCATGCCAGTGCAAATAATCCAAAGCCTTTTCGCATTGATTCTCCTCCCGCCGTTACGCGCCAACGGTAATTATGGTCTTGTGTAACTGCGCGCAGCGCTGCCTATTCTGGGCGACAATGGAACATGTGTCCACCGGGCAAAGCGCCGGGAATTGTTCATGATCGCTTCGCATTTTTTTATCCGTTCTTCTCTGCTGCTGGCCATGGTGGCAATGGTGGCCATGTTGGCACTGTCGGCCTTGCCGCCTCTCGCCGGTGACGCACTGGCACAGCCCTTCCCGGTCAAGCCGATGCGCGTCGTCGTCGGATTCAGTCCCGGCAGTGCCGCTGACTTTACCGGCCGTCTGCTGGCGCAAAAAATGGCGGAGGTTCTGGGGCAGCCGGTGGTCGTTGAAAACCGCACCGGTGCTGCGGGCAGCATAGCCACCGAAAGAGTGGCCGCCGCCGCGGCCGATGGTTATACATTGCATATGGTCACCGCGCCCGACACCGCACAGCCCGCGCTGCGCCTGAAGCTGCCCTATGACCTGGAACGCGATTTTGCCCCAGTGACCATGGTGGTCAGCGGCGCATTTGTACTGACGGTGAATCCGTCCGTGCCCGCGCGCAACGCCAAGGAGTTGATTACCCTCGCGCGCGCGCAACCGGGCAAACTCAGCTACGGGTCGTCAGGCGTGGGCAGTTCCGCGCACCTGGCGGGCGAACTGTTGAATGCCATGACACAGACGAAGCTGCTGCACGTGCCATACAAAGGCGCGGGCGAAGTGGTGATCGCCAACGTGGCCGGCCAGATTGATGCCGGTTTTCCCAGCTACGTGGCGGCCAATGCGCTTATACAAAGCGGTAAGCTGCGAGCGCTGGCCGTGCCCAGCGCCAAACGCTCGGCACTGATGCCCCACATTCCCACGCTCCACGAATCCGGCGTGACAGGTTATGACCGCTATTCGTGGTACGGTATCAGCGTGCCGGCCGGTACGCCGCGCCGTATTATCGAAAGGCTTCATGCAGTGATCGTCAAAATCGTCAGTGCACCGGAAGTCACCGAAGCGCTGAACCGTCAGGGCTTTGAGCCGCAAACCAACACGCCGGAGCAGTTTGCTGCGCAGATCCGCAGCGAGATCGCGCAGAATACGAAGTTGATAAAATCGTTGGGACTAAGATCTGAATAGCCCTTTCACTTCGACACGCAACTTCACCCGCACAAACGCATGCAGCCGCGCATGAAACGATTACACCTCGCGCATTTCCTGGTTTTGACGCTGTGCGCTGCCGCGACCAGCCTTGCGCAACCTTATCCGGTGCGCCCCATCCGTCTGGTGGTGCCGTTTCCACCGGGCGGCACCATCGACATGATCGGACGCATGGTGGCACAGGGCGTCGGTGATCGTGTCGGGCAAACCATGGTGGTGGACAACCGTGGCGGCGCAGGTGGCATGATTGGCGCGGAACTGGTGGTCAGGTCGGCACCCGACGGTTATACCCTTTGCTTGTGCGGGGCAGGATCACTGATCAACAGCACATTGATGGCGAGCAAGCCGCCGTACGATGTGCGCCGTGATATTGCACCGGTCAGTCTGGTCGCTTCAGCGCCGTATCTGCTGCTGGTGCGGAACATGCCGGGGCTCAATTCCGTGCAGGACCTGCTCACGCAGGCCAAACAAAATCCGGGCAAGCTGAATTACGGTTCGGCGGGCAGCGGCAGCACGGCACACCTGGCGGCCGCGCTGTTCGCATCCATGGCGGGCATCAACGTGGTGCATGTGCCCTATAAAGGCAGCGCACCTGCCGCGACCGACCTTTTCGGCGGGCAGATTCAATTTTTAATGGAAGCCATCGCCGCGGGAACACAATATGCCAAAACCGGCCGCCTGCGCGCATTGGGGGTATCCACCCTGAAGCGCTCCACGCTTCTGCCCGATCTCCCGACGATTGCAGAGCAAGGTGTGCGCGGTTACGAAATGACCACATGGCATACGGTGTGTGCGCCACGCGGCACGCCGCCGGCCATTGTCGATAAACTCAGCCGCGAGATAGCCGCGGTCATACAGGCGCCCGAGACACGCGAGCGCCTCGCCATCGCCGGCGTGGAAGCACACGGCAGCACGCCCGATCAATTGCGCGACTTTATCGCTGCGGAATATCCGCGCTGGGATAAACTGCTGACGCAACTGGGATTGCGCGCCCGATAACAATCGTCACCAAAGGCTCACCCTGGGGTGGCGCCCGACAGCTTGACCGCCCTACCCCACTTGGCAATCTCCGACTTGATGTACGCCGTATATTCTTCTGAACTGTTGGCGATAACTTCCGCACCGGCGCCATTCATGCGTGAGCGAAAATCTGGCCGTGTAACGCCCCGGGCCATTTCGGATTGCAGCTTGTTGACCACGTCGCGCGGGGTCGCGGCCGGCACCGCGAATCCAAACCACGATGCCGTCTCGAAACCGCGCAGCCCCTGCTCGTCTATGGTAGGCACTTTCGGCAACACGGCAGCGCGCTTGAGGCTTGAGACACCGATCGCGCGCAAGCGACCGCTTTCCACGTGCGTCACCACAGACGGCACAGCGCCGACGAAAATCTCGATCTGCCCCGCCAGCACATCGGTAAGCGCGCCCACCGCCCCCTTGTAGGGCACATGGATCATTTTGACGGCCGCCATGGCTTTGAATATCTCGCCTGCAAGATGCTGCGGCGTGCCGATGCCGGTAGAGCCGTGATGCAGTTCATTGGGCCGCGACTTCGCGATGGCGACCAATTCCTTTACATTCCGCGCCGGTAACGCGGGGTTTACCACGATGATGTTGGGGGTGGTTGCCACGTTCGTCACAAATGCGAACTCCTTTTCAATATCAAAGGCAAGCTTGGGATACAAAGCCACGTTGATGGTATTGGCTACCGTCACCAACAGCAGGGTGTAGCCATCCGGAGCCGCACGCGCCACCAGCTCTGCGGCGATGTTAGAAGCGCCACCGGGACGGTTTTCCACAATCACTTGTTGGCCCCACGCTTCGGTCAGCTTTTGGCCCACGCTGCGCGCCACCAGGTCGGATGTGCCGCCCGGCGTGAAGCCCATCACGATACGCAGCGGCTTGGTAGGGAACGAAGCCGCGCTTTGCGCGAAGACATGCGGTGTGCCAAGCATCAGTGCGCAAGCGCAATACGCTGGCAGCCAGCACCTTGCCCGGGGAAGGCGGAGGAGGACATCGTAAGCACTTGTTTTATTTGTATTTTTCATAAAATTATAATCCCTGTCCCATCGGCGACAACAGTATGTCCTGCACCTGCACGTGGGGCGGCGTGGAGAGCATGTACAGCACGGCATCCGAGATATCCGACGGCAGCAACGGCTTGAATTTCTCGAAATACGATTCATAGGAAAACTTGCCGCCACTGGCACGCCCTCGAAATTCTGTGGCTACCATACCCGGTGAAATCATCCCCACGCGCACTCGCGTGCCTTTGCTGGCGAGTTCCGCGCGCAGCGTGTCGGTCAGAGCGCGGACCGCAAACTTCGACGCCTGATAGAACGAGAAGTTTGGCACCTGGTCGCGGTGACTGTAGATCGACGACAAATTGATAATTTGCGCCTCTGTCTTCTCATGCATGCCGCGCAGCGCCTCGCGCACGCACAGTGCAGGCGCGGCAACATTGATGTTGAGCGTGTCGCACCAGTCTTCCCATTTGCCATTTTCCAGCGTACTCATCATACCGGTCCCGGCGTTGTTCACCAGCACGTCCACGGTGCCCCACTGTTGACCTATGGCTTCGAATATTGCCAGCACATCGGCTTCCTTGCCCACGTCGCCCGGGCATGCCATCACCTGCCCGCCGGTCTTGGCGCAGTCCGCCGCCAGCGCCTCCAGCCGTTCGTGCCGCCTTGCGACAACAGCGACCTTCATGCCGATGCCGGCCAGTGTACGGGCAATGTCTTCGCCTATGCCGCCGGATGCGCCGGTGACCAATGCGATGCGTCCCGCCCAGCGTTTGCAGCCTTCCATGTGCATGCTCTCCCTATGAATGGCGCTTATAATAACCGCTCGTCACGCCACTGGAGGCCTCATATGAGCTCAGCACACATGGACTTTGCAGTCAGTATGGCCAAGGATGCAAAATTTGAATCCGGCCTGAGACCGTTTCTCGAATACCGCGAGCTGGGCATCAAGAAAGCGACGCAGGGTAAATTCCGAGCCCATGTCATTCGCGTCAAGAAGGGCGAAGATCACACCAGTCTGCACACCACCGGCCTTCATCAACACAAGCTGGATTTTCAAATGATCTACATCCTCAAAGGATGGATCAAGTTCACCTACGAAGGCCACGGCGAACACATTTTTGGCCCCGGCGATTGCTGCCTGCAACCGCCCGGCATCGTACATAACGAGCTGGACTGCTCGGATGATCTGGAGTTGCTCGAAATTACGTCGCCGGAAAATTACGAAACAGTGGCGCTGAAGGCATAGATCAATACACTTTAAATATCCCTTTAAAAACAAATAGTTAATAATATACCGGAGACCCTGACCGTGATGACTGACGTACCCTTTCTCGCCATTAACACCGACAACCTGCAGTGGGACGACAACGTTACGCTGTTCCAGTTGCCTACCGGCGCGCACAAGATACATCCCAACCTCAAAATCAAAGTATTGATGCGCGACGACAAGCAGGGCCAGGTCGCGGCGCTGGTGAAATTTCCGCCGGGCTACGTCGAACCAGAGCACGAGCACGTCACGTCACACTGCGTCACCGTCATTGAAGGCGAACAACACGTTGCCGGCAAGGTACTCAAAAAAGGCGATTTTCATTACGCGCCGCCGAACACCAAACACGGCCCGTTCAGCTATCCGGTCGGTGGCATTGTGTTTGCGGTATATCGCTTTCCGCCTGCGGTTCAGTAAGGCCCACGCGCCGGCTGCTTCGTCTTGCATTCCCATCGCCAAGAAGCTGCGTGCCATCCGGTCTAGCCGCCCTGCTCGATGATATCGCGACCATCACCAAGGTCGCTGCCGCCTCGCTTGATGATGTAGCCGCAGCGGCGGGCAAGGCGGGCTCAAAAGCCGCCGGCGTGGTGATCGACGATACCGCCGTCACCCCACAATATGTGACGGGTTTTACCCCAGACCGCGAGCTGCCGATTATCTGGCAGATTGCCAAGGGCTCGCTGAAAAACAAGCTTCTTTTTATTCTGCCTGCGGCGTTGCTGCTCAGTGCGTTCCTGCCTTGGGCGATTACGCCGATATTGATGATCGGCGGCGCCTATCTGTGCTTTGAAGGCGCGGAAAAAGTTATCGAAAAATTTTCTGATACGGCCAAGCGCCGCGAGGTGCCCTTGGCCGAGGACGCAGCAAAGTTAACCAGCGCCGAGCATGAGGCGGACATGGTGGGCGGCGCGGTGCGCACGGACTTTATTCTTTCCGCGGAGATCATGGCGATTGCGCTGAATGAAGTATCCGGCCAGACCATCTTGATGCAGGCGGGCAGCCTGGTGCTTGTCGCCATCGCCATTACGCTTGCCGTGTATGGCGTTGTCGGCCTGATCGTAAAAATGGACGATATCGGCTTGCACATGGCGAAACGCCAAAATGGCATAACGCAAGCTATTGGCCGAGCACTGGTACGTGGAATGCCCAAGCTGTTGGTCTTGCTCTCGACTGTCGGCACAGCGGCGATGCTGTGGGTGGGCGGACAGATTTTTCTGCACGGCCTGCATGTTTATCCCGCCCGGTCCGCCGGCCTGAGCGGTGCGCCAGAATGGATGGCCGATGCCGCGCTATCAGGCGTGTTCGGCCTGGCGCTCGGCGCTACGCTCGTCTGGCTGCATCACAAGTTCATACATCGCAAAGTGCGCTAAATTGCGCTGACCTTGTGTTGGTTCGCGTTGATCGGCGCCGCTTCATTCTGCGCGCAGATTCAGTTCCTTGACGACGCTACCCCACTTCGCGTATTCGTCCTTCAGAAAGACCGAGAACTGTTCGGGCGTGTCGGCGACAATCTCCAGCCCCATCTTGACCAGTTGCGCCCTGGTGTTGGGCTGGGACAGCCACTGAACGATTTCGCTATTAAGTCGCTGGATGATGTCACGCGACGTCGCTGCAGGGGCAATGATGCCGGACCAGGTGTTGGTGTCGAAACCGCGCAATCCGGATTCCGCTACTGTCGGAAACTCCGGCGCCAGCGTGGAGCGCTTTGTGGTAGTCACGGCGATGCCGCGCAGCTTTCCGCTGCGCGCGTAAGGCAGCAAAACCGAGATGCTGGCCCCCAGAAAATGCACGTGCCCACCGATGGCTTCGACAAGCGCCGCGCCTTCGCCCTTGTAATGGATTGCCATGGTGTCTATCCCGGCCATTTTCTTGAACAACTCCATCGTCAAATGCGGCGTTGACCCGATGCCGCCGGTCGCGAAGTTCAGCTGCGCGGGTCGGGCCTTTGCGAGCGCGATCAGATCGCTAATCGATTTGACCGGTAGCGAGGGATGCACCACGACCAGCAGCGGGTTATGCACCATGCGCACGACGGTGGCAAAATCCTTGAGTGGGTCATAACCGATTCTGGCGTAAAGATGCGGCGCCACCACATTGGCCGGCGGGTTCGCCACGAACAGGGTGTGACCATCAGGCGCTGCGCGCGCAACCAGTTCAGCCGCTATCGTGCCGGTCGCACCCGTACGGTTCTCGACCACGAACGGCTGGCCCAGACGCTCGGTAAGCGCCTGCCCCACCATGCGCCCGGTGCTGTCTATCAAACCGCCGGGGGCAAAAGCAACGACCAGACGTACCGGTTTATTCGGATACGCCGTGCTTTGGCCATGCGCCGCAGCGGGTAATGCAGTGAGCATGGCGCTACACAGCAGGTTGCGCGAAGCACGATTCATTTGTTCCGCCTTACCTTTTTAAAACATCCGATCTGTCGGACGCTGCAAGACCTGCCGAAAGTCACGTAAGTCCCAACCTCCCGTTACTCCGGCTGTATCCCCGCTGCCTTGACCACCTTCGCCCACTTTGCCAGATCAGCCTTGATCTGCTCGCTGAATTCGGCAGGCGTGGTGCCCAGCGGGTCCGTGCCAAGACTCGCCATGCGATCCAGCACTTCCGGCAGCTTGATGGCTTTCAGCAGTTCGCCATTCAGTTTGCTGACAATCTGTGGAGCGGTTTTCGCAGGCGCGAGAACGCCATACCACGATCCTGCTTCGAAGCCTTCAAAGCCTGCCGAAGCTATCGTTGGCACACCCGGCAATACTGCTGAGGTTTTGAGCGCCGTGACACCCAGTGCACGCAAGCGCCCGGCTTTGACGTACGGCACTGAGGACAGCATGGAATCGAAGGCCATTTGTACATTGCCCGCAATCATGTCCGGCATCATGTGGCCGCTGCCCTTATACGGCACGTGCACAAAATCCAGTTGCGCACGCGTGGTCAGGAGCATGGTCGCCAGATGCGTGGAACTGCCTTTGCCCCACGACGCATAGGAGAGTTCGCCCGGTTTGCGTTTGGCCAGGGTTACCAATTCGGTTACCGTTTTCACCGGCATTGACGGATGCACCACCAGCACAAAGGCCGAGTTGGCGACGTTGCTGACCGGTGCAAAATCCCTGAGCGAATCGTACGGCAGCTTCAGGTACAGCAGGGGATTATTGGCAAGCCCGCCGGTGGTGCCCAGCAACAAGGTGTAGCCATCAGCGGGTGACTTGGCGACGAGCTCCGTGCCGATAATATTGGCTGCACCCGCCCGGTTATCCACCACCACGCTTTGCCCCAGGCTCCGCGTCAACGGCTGCGCGAACAGGCGCGCAATGATATCCGCACCGCCGCCGGGTGCCGCAGGCACAATCACGCGTATCGTTTTGGCGGGGAAAGCTGCCACATCCTGTGCGCTGGCATTCGCAGCCACCAGCACGGGGGCCACATAAAGCACGTATCCGATAAACTGCATGCTTACCGTAGTTTTCATATTTCATCCTTTTCTCACTGGCGCATTTATCCAGCCATTGTCCACCAGACGAACGGTGAGGTGCGTTGCACGCAATGGACATCCGATAATAGCCGAGCCAACGCAACACTGTCCAAGCGCAGACAGCATCAGTATGATGCCACCCAAACATACACTCACACGCCAGTCCGCATAACAGTATAGTCCCGCAAACAACATTCAAGGAGCAATCATGGAAGGCCCTTACACCCGCGCGCTTGCCGAAAACATTTCCCAAAGCGCCTTCAGCAAACTGCCCGCATCGGTGGTGGAATATGCCAAGCTGCTGGTGCTCGATACCATCGGCGTCGGTATTTATGGCGCGTCACTGCCGTGGTCAGAACGTCTGCGCGCCACTGCGCAGGCGATGGAAGCGCCAGGAAAAGTCTCGGTATGGTGCACACCCCTGGCATTTTCCGCTCCCACAGCGGCGATGATCAATGCGACCGCCATACACGCGTTTGAATTGGACGACGTCGGCCCAGGGGGACATAACGGTTCCGTCACCCTGAGTTCCGCGCTGGCCGTTGCACAACATACCGGCAAATTGAGTGGCGCCGAACTGATCAATGCTGTGGTAACCGGCGTCGAAGCGGCATCACGTGTCAATGACAGTGTCGGCCGCATCCCGCATGAGGGTCTGGGTTTTCACAACCCCGGATTGATGGGCACCTTCGCATCGGTCGCTAGCGCTGCGTGCGCCTTGCGCCTTTCCGCTGATGACATTGTGCATGCATTGGGCCACGCCGGGCAGCAGGCCGCCAGCCTCATGTTCACGCATCACGGCGGAATGGGCAAACGGCTGCTCGCGGGTCAGGCCGCACGCGCCGGTACGTTCGCTGCCCTGCTGGCACAAAACGGTTTCACCAATGCGCCGAATGTGTTCGAAGCCGAATACGGCGGATTTTGCGCGGCACACACCGGCAACCAAAAGCCCCCGGCCTACGATCTGACCCAAATCAACAGGGATTGGGGAACCAAATACCGCACAGAAAAAATCCGCTTCAAGATGTGGGCCACGCGCGTGCCCAATCACGGCACCTGCGAAGCCATCCGGCAAATCCGCAAGAACCATCCGGCCCCGGTGGAGCAGATCAAACAGGTGCGCATACGCCTCGGGCGCGGCTATCTGCAAAACGTGGGTTGGGCTTATACGCCGACAACCATCACCTCCGCGCAACTCAATCTCTACTACGTGTGCGCGATCATGCTGCTGGAAAACGATGTATTCACCGCGCAGTTTACCGAGGAAAAAATTCGTGATCCGAAGGTGCTCGACTTGATCAAACGTATCGACATCACAAACGATCCCAAGATGGATGGCACCGGCTATGCGGAAGGCAATCCCGTGGAAATTGAATTGACCGACGGCACGGTGCTTTCAGCGTGGGGCAAGGTACGCGGCGACGCAGACAACCCGGTGCATCGTGAGGACGTAGCCGACAAGTTCATGAAACTCACGGCGGGCAAGTTGACTTCGCAGAAGCAAGCCCAGATTATCGACCTTTGCGAACATCTGGAAACGCTGGATGATGTTTCGGCGCTGATCGAACCGCTGCGAGGCTGACACGCAATGCTGTCGAAATTTCAACTGGATATACGACGATAGCCCCATGCCAGCAAGCGCGGTGCCCGACAAATCGAACCGATAGCATAAGAATTGGCCAGATGATTTGCAAGCTCAAATGGGCGCTGATTGTCTGTGCGCTAAGCGCAGCAGGCACGCTATGCGCTCAAACCTACCCGGCCAAATCCGTGCGGGTGATTGTCGGCTATCCTGCGGGCGCCGGTAACGATGTGGTTGGCCGTCTGGTGATGGCGGAGCTATCGAAGCGCCTCGGTCAGCAGTTTATTGTCGACAACCGGCCAGGCGCTTCAGGCAACATTGGCGCGGAAATCGTCGCGCGCAGCGCGCCCGATGGCTACACACTGCTCAATGCGCCAGGCTCGATTGCCATGTCATACAGTTTGTTCCCGAAACTGTCCTACAATCTGCTGAAAGATTTCGAACCCATCGCAGTCATGGGTTCGGTGCCCTTTCTGTTTGTGGTGCATCCGTCGCTGCCGGTGAAATCCGTCGGTGAGTTTATTGCATTCGCGAAGGCGCGGCCGGGGCAATTGACCTTTGGCTCTGCCGGTGCAGGTGGCGGGCCGCATCTGACGGCGGAGCTGTTCAGCCTGCGTGCGGGCGTAAAAATGCTGCACGTGCCCTATCGCGGCACCGCCTATGCAACCACCGATGTCGCCAGCGGCGAGCTCAGCACGATTTTTGCGCCGACCTCATCGATAGTGCACCTCGTGCGATCACGGCGCGTGCGCGCGCTGGCGATTACCAGCACACAGCGCCACCCGTCGGTGCCGGATGTCCCCACCATGATCGAAGCAGGAATGGATGGCTTTGAGGCACGCAACTGGATCGCCTTGTTCGCGCCCACCGGCATGTCATCCGATGCGATCAACCTGCTCAATGCTGAAATCAACCGCATTGTGCAGACGCCTGCGATGCATGATCGCTTTACCGCGGTGGGCGCTGAACCCCTGGTCGGCACACCCAGGCAATGGGCCGCCTATGTTCGGGATGAAGTCGCTAAGTGGACCAAAGTCGTCAAAGCGGCGGGCATTCGCCTCGAATAAGCGAGCCAACGATTTGTCGGATACGCGTATTGCAGTTAACCTCCAAACCGGGCTGAATAGACTGACAAATTTACACGACGCCACGGGAAAACATGTCAAACCCTGATAATTTGAAATATCACGTATCACATACTTGGCTGAAGATGGAATCGGATGGCATCTGCATCGTCGGCGTGACGCAACACGCGCAGGAGCAGTTGGGCGATGTAGTCTACGTGCAATCGCCTGAAGCCGGCGTCACCGTGAAACAGGGCGAAGCCTGCGGCGTGATTGAATCCGTCAAGACGGTAGCCGATGTACACGCCCCGGCATCGGGCGTTGTCCTCGAGGTCAATCCCGCACTGGCTGATGTGCCGGAAGCCGTCAATACAGATCCTTACGGTGCATGGCTGTTTCGCATGAAACTCAGTGACCCTTCGGAACTGGCAATACTTCTGGATGCAGCGGCTTATGAGAAAGTAGCGGATGATTAGCATACGCAAGGTGCCCGAAAAGTAATAAATCAGCAGCAAATAAGCCGTTACCCACCGAGGAGAGCACAGATGAGGTCAGCAATCGTTTCGAAGGTGATCGCAGTGCTGCTGTGCAGTGCCGGAGTCTTGCCGCAGGCTGCTGTGGCGCAAGTGTGGCCAAACCGGCCGGTGCGAATCGTGAATCCCACACAGCCGGGCGGCCCCTCGGACATCATGGCGCGCAGCATGGCGCAGAAGTTTACCGAGGCGTTCGGCCAAACCTTTATTATCGACAACCGGCCGGGGGCTAACGGCATCATCGGCGTCGATCTGGTGGCGAAGGCCAGTGCTGATGGCTATACCTTGCTGGCGGGCACCAATGGCCAACTGATCGCCAATACGGCCGTGTTTCCCAAGCTGCCATTCGACGCGGTGCGCGATTTTGCACCGATCACCATTGTGGTGTCATCGCCGTTTGTGCTGGTGGTCAATGCGTCGCTACCTGCGAAGTCCGTAACGGAACTGGTCGCGCTGGCTAAAGCGAAGCCTGGCATGTCGTATTCGTCGTTCGGCCCGGCAAGCATCGCGCACTTCGGCATGGAACTCATTAAGTTGCGCACCGGCATGAAGATGACGCACGTGCCCTACAAAGGGGGTGCGCCGTCGGCTGCGGCGCTGGTCTCCGGCGAAGTCCATGCGTCGCTGGACTCGGTGCAGAATCAGTTGCAATTCATTCGCAGCAACCGCGTTCGCGCGCTGGCTCTTGCGAACGGCACGCGGCTGAAAGTGTGGCCCGACGTGCCCACGACGGCAGAGGCCGGCATTACCGGTGTCGAAATTGGTGGCTGGTATTCACTGCTTGCGCCAGCGGGCACGCCGAAGGCAGTAGTCAATCGTCTGTACGACGAATCCGTGAAGGCGTTCAAGGCGTCGCCTGAATTGCGCGAACGTTTTGAATCCACCGGCTCGGATGTGTTGCTGAATACGCCCGCAGATTTTGCCGCACGGATCAAGCGCGAGATCGGCGAGTACACCAAAGTAGCACGCGAAGCCAACATCACCGTCAGCCAGTAACTGTGAAATATTAAATTATTCAATATAATCAAATAGTTATAATTAACTTCTATTCTGAGTGAGGTTGCCGATGGCCCGCGTTCCCTTAGTTCAAAACGACAATGCGCCGCAAGAAGTGCGCGCGGCATTTGATGCAGCAAACAGTTTCAACGGGCGCGTCGCCAACTCGATGCGCGTTTACGCGCACTCGCCCGCCATATTGAAGTTCCTGCTGCCACTTCAGGCGGTGTTGCAGAAGGATGGTCTCGGCTGCAAGCTGGACGCCAAGACGCGCGCGCTCGCGATGATTAAAGTCTCGGCGCTAAACGAATGTCAGTATTGAATAAAACACAATCGCCTGGTCGGGCGAACAACGGGTTGGAGCGACGAGCAACTGGACGCGCTCAGTGACGATGACTATCTTGATAGCGCACTGTTCGGCGAGCGTGAAAAGGCCGTCATACGCTGGGCGGAACTGGTTACGTGGAACAAGGCGCGTTATGACGATGATGCGTTCACGCAACTTTCAAAATATTTCGACAGCACCGAAATTGTCGAGCTGACGACAGTTGCCGCGTTTCGCGGATTGATGAATCGCTTTATGGATTCGCTGCACATCGAACTCGAAGAGCCCGAGCTGCAGGCACGCGGTGGCCGCGCCGATGCGAGCCGTGAAGACCTGCATGCCTATGTCGAAAAACTGGTTAATCTGATCTAAGGTTGTATCTTCGCGGGTCATCGCAAAAACTATCAGGAGCGCACGATGAACGACAAGCCGTTAAATGCAGCAGAACAAAGCACCAAGCCCGGCGAGCGCATTACCGACAAGCCAGAGTTGCCGCCGCAAGGCCTTGCCATGCACCTGGTGGCGGATACCGAATCGATCGAGGGCGAGCACCACCTCAAGCTCGGCCACTCGCGGGGCTTTGATATCTATTCCGATGAACCGCCCACGATTGGCGGCACCAACAAGTTTCCGCCGCCAATGAGTTACCTCGCGCTGGCAATAGGATTCTGACTGCTGACTCAGGTGGCGCGGTACGCGTCCATGATGAAGCTGAAAGTTAAAAAGGCCCGCTGCCATGTTGAGTTTGACTTCCAGGTTTCGGGGTCGGTATTAAAGGGCACGGTCAAGGGCAGTTGGCAGGGCATCAGCACGAGTCTGGAAATCGATTCGGACGAGCCGATGGACAAGATCGTCGCTCTGACACGCAACGCCAAAGGCGGTTGTTTTGCGGAACAGTTGATTGTGAATCCGGTAAAGCTCACCAGTTCAATCACCTTGCGCGGAGAAACAGTGCATTTTGAACCCGAGAACGGATGACGCAGAAATCGCCCTGCGTTTTGTGGCTCGACCGTGGCGAAGATCTGTGACCTCAAGTGCTATGGCAGCGTTGGCTGCTCTGGTTGCAGGGCTGGCTGCCAGCGCGGCGTCTGCGCAGAATTTTCCGCACAAGCCCCTGCGCATGATTGTACCCAGTTCCCCCGGCGGGGGCAGCGACATCATGGGCCGCTTTCTGGCACAAAAGCTGGCCGAGCAACTGGGGCAGCAAGTCGTGGTAGAGAATCGACCTGGCGCCAGCAGCATGCTCGGCACGGATGCCGCGGCAAAGTCACCGCCGGATGGTTATACGCTGGTGATTCCGCCGGCCGCGGTTGCGGTCAACCCCAGCATATTCGCCAGACTGCCATACGATACGCTGCGTGATCTTGCAGCGATTACCCAGGTCGCCGAGTCGGCCAACGTGCTGGTGGCCCATCCGGCGCTACCCGTGCGCACGATCAAGGATTTGATCGCACTCGCAAAAGCGAAACCCGGTACGCTGTCCGCGGCATCAGTGGCACGCCCCATATGGCAGCGGAACTGTTCAAGCTAATGACGGGAGCCGATTTTCTGATCATCGTCTACAAGGGCTCTGCCCCGGGGTCAATTGCTGTCATGTCAGGCGAAGTGCCGCTGCAGTTTTCCACACCGCCGTCGTCGTTGCCGTATGTGCGGGCCGGGCGCATGCGCGCACTTGGGGTAACCACCCGTTCGCGCGTGCCATCGATGCCGGAAGTGCCCACCATCGCCGAGTCCGGCGTGCCGGGTTATGAGGCAACTCAGTGGTTTGGGCTCTTCACGGCCGGCGGAACGCCATCGGCAATTGTTGATCGGCTCGCGCAGGAAACGTCGCGCGCGGTTCGTTCCCCCGATCTGAAAGACAGAATGTCCGCAGAAGGATTGCAGCCGGTGGGAAATACGCCCACGGAGTTTTCTGCGTATCTCAGAGCTGAAATGGTCAAGTGGGCGAAAGTAGTCAAGGCCGCCAATATCAAACCGAAAACTTGAAGCAGATGAACGAAATAATGCATTCCAGAGCGCCATTTGCCACCGTATACGAACGCCTTCGGCACACCCTGCATCAATGGCTAGTGGCAGCAGTTACGATCATTCCAATGATGGTATTTGGCATACGCGGCGCAAATGCGCAGGACAGCTATCCCCAAAAACCAGTGCGCTGGATAGCGCCTGTGCTTGCGGGCGGCGCAGGGGATTTGATTGCACGTTCGATGGCGCCGAAACTCACAGAGCTGTGGGGACAGCAGGTGATTATCGACAATCGTGTGGGCGGCGGCGGCACGCTGGGCATGGGTATTGCGGCACGCATGGCGCCTGACGGCTACACCATTGTGCTGGGCGTATCATCGTTTGTGGTAATGGCGCCGGGTATCTATCCGAAGCTGGCCTACGACACGCTGAAGGATTTTTCGCCGATCACTCAGATACTGGCCGCGCCGTTGGTTCTGCTGGCTAATAACGCGTTTCCCGCGAAATCGGTGACAGAATTAATTTCTCTCGCAAAAGCCAAACCGGGGCTGGTCAGTTACGGATCGCCGGGCAATGGTTCGGCAGCGCATCTCGCCAGCGAATTGTTTCGCTTCATGTCTGGAACACAGATGTTGCACGTCCCCTATCGCGGCGCGCCTCCGGTCTATACGGATCTGGTCGCCGGACAGATAACCCTCTACATGGGCACGGTTCCGGCGGCCTTGCCGCTCACCAAGGCTGGACGACTTAAGGCCTTGGCTACAACGGGTCTCAAACGATCACGGGTCTATCCCAATCAGCCAACGGTGTCAGAGTCAGGGCTTCCCGGCTACGACGTAACCACCTGGTACGGCGTGCTGGCACCTATAGGCGTGCCGCCGCCGATACTCAACAAAATACATGCCGATATGATGCGGGTAATCCGCCTGCCGGAGGTGGAGGAGCGATTCGCGAACGAAGGCGGCGATATCGTCGGCAGCAAACCCGAGGCGTTCAGTGCCTTTATCGCACTGGAACTCGGCAAATGGGCAAAAATCGCCAAAGCGGCCGGCATCAAGATCGATTAACGACTCGATCACCCTGAATTAGCCGACCCCGCCTAGGGCCACGTCAGGGCTACGCGCTACTGCTGCGTCACGCCTTCGATGTGAAACGGTTTGCCGTTTACTTCGATATGGCTACGCAGCGGAACCGCCTGAGTAATCAGGCCTTCTGCAAAGCAACCTGCCTTGGCGTTTTTGATCAGGTGCGCGAGTTTGTCTTCAGCCTCGTCACTGTCTACGGTCAGGTAAGTCGTTATACCCTCCCAGCGATTGAACACCGTGCCCTTCAGCACTGAGCCGCCCAGGTGTTTGCGCATCACCACACGGCATTTCGGATTGCTGACTTTCAGCTTCATCATGTGCGCGTACCGCGCAACCTGAGTGAGTAGTCAGAAGCCGATCGACATCGCCAGATAAGTCATCGGCGACGGATAGGTATCCGTACCGCCGATGCGTGCGGGCTCGTCGCACCAAACCTCAAATTTGCCCGACTTGCTGTATTTGAGCTGCAACTGGCCGGTAACCGTTTCGGTCAGCACATCGTTTTCGTTGGTGATGCCTGCCGCCGGAAGTTCGGGCTTGTCGATCACCCGCTCTCCCGGCTTGTCGGACAATGCATCATTACCTAATGGTTTGTTCATGTGACTCCTCTGGTTGCGTGTTGGCACCGTTCATATTGAATGAATTGCGCTCACAAATACTACACGAGACTCAGGATTTCAACAGCCATGCCATCTCGCTCAGGTATTTTCGTTCGCCGCAGACAAGCTTTTAATTAATTGCCGGGCTTGATTCCCGCCTGTTTGATGACCTTCGTCCACACATCGATTTCTCCCTGCAAAAACTGCCGTAGCTCATCAGGTGTGTTGCCGATGGGGTCTGCGCCTTGTGCCACGAGTTGTTCCACCACCTGCGGCGTCTTCAGTGCCTGCACCGAGGCACGGTGCAATGTGCTGACAATCGCAGCCGGTGTGCGTGCCGGCACAAACATCGCGTACCACGTGCTCGCGCGATAGCCCGGCAGCGACGCCGCTTCCGCCACTGTGGGAATATCCGGTGCTGCACGCGTACGGGCAGCCGTCGTAACGGCAAGACCACGCAACTGTCCGGACCGCACATGCGGCAATGCGGGCAACGTACTGGTGCAAACCATCTGCACCTGGCCGCCCATCAGATCGACCAATGCCTGGCCCGCACCTTTGTACGGCACGTGCAGCATCGTAATACCTGCCCTGTAGCTCAGCAGCTCATTGGCCAGATGCCCGCTGGTGCCCTGACCTGACGACCCATAGGCAATGCGATTCGGTTTGGATTTCGCCATTGCAATCAGCTCCGACAAGCTCTTCACTGGCAGCGAAGCCGGCACGACAATGATCAGCGGTGTATCCACCGCCAGCGTGACCGGCGAAAAATCCTTAACCGAATCATAGGGTAATTTGGAGAGCAGACCGGTATTCAACGCAAGCGACGTAGCAAGCAGCCCTAAGGTATAGCCGTCTGGATTGGCGCGCGCCACAATCTCGGTACCCAACACCGTGCCGCCGCCGGGCCGCGCATCAATAACAATTGGCTGACCCAGCGATTCCGTCAGCCGCGCCCCCATCAGACGCGCAATGATGTCGGCTGCCCCAC
The DNA here is from genome assembly GCA_947486575.1 of Betaproteobacteria bacterium. Classification (GTDB taxonomy): domain Bacteria; phylum Pseudomonadota; class Gammaproteobacteria; order Burkholderiales; family SG8-41; genus UBA5216. Next base: position 40,290 of record CANKUB010000021.1, read on the forward strand.
CTGCGCTGAAAGGCACGATCATGCGTATGGCGCGCACGGGATATGTATCCGCAGCGTGCACCGGCGCATCTACCCAAGCGTTCATCAGCACGGCGGCAAGGATCCAACGGCGTGTCAGCACGATTTCCTTCATTCGCAACGGCCCAATCACGTGACGCCAGCCAGCAGCCTGCGCCAAAGTTTGAGAAAATGGCATTATGAACCAAATAAACAGCATGTTCAGAATTGGCGCCGCGAGCGCACTTGCCGCACTCGCCGCCTTCGCTGGGGCAACCGCCTTTGCACAAACGCCTGCCGGCAAGTCTGCGGAGCCCGCGATCACGCTGCCGATTCGTTTTGTGGTACCCAACGCGCCGGGCGGCCCCACTGACGCCGTGGCGCGCATTGTCGGGCAACGGCTTGCGGAACGGCTGGGCGTGCCGGTGGTGATCGACAATCGCGGTGGCGCCACCGGCACGGTCGGCGGCGACATAGTGGCCAAGTCCGCGCCCGATGGCCGCACGTTGTTGCTGACCAGCAGCAGCGCCTTTGTATCAACTCCCATCCTGATGCCCAACGCCCCCTACGATGGCCGCCGCGACTTTGCCCAAGTCACAGCCATACTGACTGTGCCCTATTTGCTGTTTGTAAATCCCGCCAGCGGCCCGGTCTCAGTGCGCGATCTCATCACTCTCGCCAAAACCAAACCCGGGACGGTCAATTTTGGTTCGTCAGGCGCGGGCAGCACCTCGCATATGACTGCGGTGCTGTTTAACACCCAGGCGGGCATTCGCGCGCAGCATGTGCCCTACAAGGGCAGCGCGCCCGCTGCCATCGATCTCATCGGCGGACAATTGCAATACCTTTTTGAAGCCGTTGCGGGCGGCATGCCGCTGCTGAAAAGCGGCCGGCTGCGCGCGCTGGGTATATCGTCGGCCAAGCGGTTGGCACTTCTACCCGAATTGCCGACCATCGCCGAATCCGGTTTGCCGGACTACGAGGCGAGCGTGACGCATGGCGTGTGCGTCACCGCGAAAACCCCGCCAGCCCTGATCGCAAAACTCAATCATGAACTGGTGGCCTCGATCAACAGCCCCGGCGTTCGTGAACGCCTGATCGGCATCGGCGCGGAAATCCTCGCCAATTCACCCGCGGAATATCAGGCAGCGACCCAGGCAGAAATCAAGCGCTGGGAGAAAGTGGTGCGCGACTACGCGGCGTCCGCGGTGAAAGGCGGCTGACGCAAGGCGTACCGCCATCACTTTTTGGATAAAAATACTTTAAAAACAATTAGTTACATGACCCCCTGCCCAACGGGTGCGACAGCATCAGCCACCCGCTTTTGCGCCACCTTCGGTTAACACGATCTCCCGGGTCACCGAACGCGTATGCGCTGACACCGGCACAAACACGGAGTGGGAACCCGCCCCGCCAGCGACAACAATGCTGATGTCTTCCGGCTTTTCCGATATCGGCACCATCGTGTCAGGGCCAATCTCACCCAGTTCGGCACGTCGGCCCGTGGCCATGCGCTCAAACTCGCTGCCTTTGGAACGGCTGGCGCGAATTTTCGACTGCTCCCACAAGCGGCGTTTCACGTCATACTTACTCCAGCCCGCGCGATGGAACAGTTGCGCATGCTGCGGCGACAAAATGATGAAGGGCGCGCCGCCGTACATGTAATCGCTGCTTGCCGGGTACTGCATGGTATCGGCAATCATCGCGAGCACTTCTTCCGCGCCCTTGGCGGTCATGTTCATGCTCCACGTGCCCAGCGCGCCAATGGTAGTCACTGTGTTTGCATCAGCAGAGAAGCCGCGCTCCACGTGCAGTGGCTGCCACGGATTTCCTTCTTCATTCTCGGCACAGCAGAAGGTGTATTTCGCGGGCTGGCCTTGCGTTGCCTTGTCGATATCCCCCGGCAGCGCGCCGCCAATGTTCAGCAGCATCAGCCGCAGTGCGCGGCCCAGCGTGGCATTGGCCCACGTGCCCGGCCCCAGACAGCCTGCGCCGCTGTTGACCTCCAGCCACTTCGCAATCGGCCCATTGACCAGCAACCACACCGCCGATGGATTGGTCGTCGCCTGTATCGCCTGCAAATGAAACTGCGATGCACCCACCGCCTCTGCCGCCGCGATCAGCACCGGCAGATATTCCGGATAACAACCCGCCATCACACCCTGAATCGCAATGTATTCGACCGTCGCAGCGCCCATGCCCGGCGCAATGGTCGCCACCACCTCATCCGGTTCACGGTTGGTATGACGCAGCATGCGCTCCACCGCTTCCCGGGTCGGCGGCGCAATAATCAGCCCGTCGCCCCAGCGGCGTTTGATGTAAAACTTGTTAAGTTCTTCCAGATCGGCAGGCGCTTCGATCAGCCGTGCGCGCGGCGCCACCGGCGCAACGGCGGCCACTTTGGTCGCCCCGATAAGCGCAGCCTCACACAACAGACGCGCAATATCATCAGCGCATTTCGCGGCGATGTCTTTTAACTCCACTCGCGAGCGCGTGCCGAACGGATGCGGAATCAACGCCATGGGCAAATCCGGAGAACCCAGCGCCTTTTGTTGCGCGCGGCCCAGGCCAATAAAACTTTGCGATACCACGGTCAACGCCACACTGCCGCGCTTACCGGCTTCTACACTGTCGTGGATACTCCACGACGTGCAGGAACCTCAGTCGCCCGAACCAGTAATAATCGCGTCCGTCTTCGACACCAGCTCATTCATCAAGGCTTCGGACAAGCCTTGGGAAGCGCTGCGCTTGCGTTGCTTGATCACCGCCTTCACACCGTGCTTCTCGATCAGCAGTTGCGACAGGTCTTCAACCAGTAAATTGAAATTCGGCTTGGAGTTATCGATGAAGCCGATGGTTTTGCCAGCGAGTTTATCGAGAGACTGGCGGGATTTTTGGGGTTGGGTTAAACAGGGGGCTACGGGTTCGTAGACTTGCATGGTACTTGGCATGGATACTCCAGAGAAATGTGTGTTGTCGCAGACTTCAAATTCTACTCGGGAACTTACACCCGCCTGAAGTCACTCTCGTAAAGCACATCAAGTCGGGCCAGCACATCCGCCGGCAGCGGCCCCATCGCCGCCCCCTGCAGCGCTTCGTCGATGTGGTGCAGTTCCGCGCTGCCGATGATGGCGCAGGACACATCCGGGTTCGACAGTACAAAGCGCATCGCGACCTGCGCGCGCGTGCCATGGCCCTTGCCGAGTGTATCGATGGCGTCGAACACCGCCTTCGACTTGCGCTCGTCTTCAGCAACGCTGGTGTCTGCGGTCAGCACGCTCTCGCGCCCGGTGCGTTCATCCGTGGCAATAACGCCAGCGGCAAAAATACGAATCGCCATCACCGCAACGCCACTGGATCGGCACGCATCAATAATGCCGCCGAGATTGTGCCCCGTCCACGCGCTCGGCATGCTTCGGCCCGCACTGGGATTGAGCAAATTGTAATAGACCTGTGCAGAATCAAAGCGCTTGCTGCGGATCACTTCACACACCGGTGCAGCCTCGCCAATTGCCGTTATACCCGCGTACCGTATCAGCCCTTTCTCGCGTAGACGGTCAAGCCCATCGGCGATGCCGTTCTTGCCAAGGATTTGCTCGACCGACATCACCCGGCCCCCGGGCTTGGTGCCAATGCGGTTGTGTAATTGCAGCACATCAACGGAGGTACGCTTCAATCGGGCGAGGCTTGCCATCAACCGTTCTTCAATCTGCGCCGGGATGTCGTTTAAATTCTCGACATCAAGTTGAAACTTGGTAGATAGGTAAGGCGTGACTCCGGATTCCGGCAGCAGCCAGCCGAGCGCTTCTTCTGATTTACCGCTGCCATATTGTGCCGCCGTATCAACCCAATTGATGCCGCCAGCGAAAGCGCGGCGCAACGCCTCGCGCTTGGTCGCATCATCCTTGTGAATCAGAACGCCACCAACCGCACCAGCGCCAAAAATGATTTCCGACACCTGGATACCGGTGCTGCCAAATGCGCGGTTTTTCATGATGCGTGTCGCCGTTGTGAATTGTTGCTGCCGCCCGAAACGCCGCCTGGCAGCATCCAAAATGCAATTTGATATTTCTATAAAAACAAATAGTTACGTTACAACACCCATTGTGCTCAACACCGCTGCGGTCTAATCGATGTGCGCACCTGAGAGCTTCACCACTTGTTTCAACTTGTCGTAATCCGACTGCAGCAGCTTGGCAAAATCTTCCGGCGTCGAGTGCATGGGATCGAGTGTCTGCGCTGAAAGCTTCGCGGCAATATCCGGGTCTGTGACTGCCTTCTTGAGCTCGGCGTTGAGCTTGTCGACAATCGGCCTCGGCGTGCCAGCGGGCACAAAGGCGCCAAACCACGAGGTGAAGTCGTAATCCTTGACCGTCTCCGCGATGGCGGGAATCTGGGGGAACTGCGTGGTGCGCATAGGCGACGACACCGCGATAGGACGCAAGCGGGTCGAATTGAGGTACGGGTAGACTTCGGCTATCGGGGTGAGTACCGAATGTATCTCGCCGCCTATCATCGCCAGCACCGCTGGCGTGCCGCCTTTGAACGGCACATGATTCATCTTCACGCCAGCCATGTTGGCCAGCAGGCTCATGGAAAGATGCTGGGAAGCGCCAATACCGGCAGAGCCGTAGAGCAATTCACCGGACCTCGATCTGGCCAGGGCAATGAAATCTTTGGTCGTGCGCACCGGCAGCGCGGGATGCACGGCAAGCATGAGCACCAGCCGAGTCAACGTGGCGACGCCAATGAAATCCTTCAAGGGATCATAGGGCATCTTTTGGTAGAGGTGCGCATTGGCGACCAACGATTGCGAATACACCATGATCGTATAGCCATCCGGCGGACTTTTCGCCACGATTTCGGCGCCAATCATGCCGCCCGCGCCGGCGCGGTTATCGATGAGGAACTGCTGATTGAGCTGCTCGCCCATTTTTTGAAACACCAGCCGCGCGACAATATCCGTCGCTCCGGCGGGCGGAAACACGACCACCACTCGCACCGGCTTCGCCGGGTATGTTGGCTGCGACCATGCCGTGCCGCATGTGAACGCCATAAGCCCCATGAATACGCCTAACGATCGAATGGTAATCATGCCTATTCTCCTCGTAGTCAGATCCAGCTGTACCGAGCATAAAACATGAAGCGCTATTTTTATTTCAGGTCACTGTAGCCCCGGCCCGACAAGCCGTCAATCGCGCGATTGCATGAGCGTAGCGCACCGCTACTGTCTGGCAAGCCCCAAATCCGCCAACGCTGCCCGCAGGCGCTTATCTTCCGCCACCAGATACGTGCGAAACGCCGCGCTGTTGAGATATTCCGGTTCCCATTGATTGGATTCCACAAAGGCCTTCCACGCAGGCGCATTGACGGTCGAAGCAAGCAAACCATCCCAATAGGCAATCTGCTGCGCTGAAAGCCCTTTTGCACTAAACAGCGCCGCCCAGTTCTGTAACACCAGATCAACGCCCTGCTCTTTGAATGTGGGAACAGGCGCCAGCGCACCGCCCAGCCGCTTCGGCGCGGTCACCGCAAGCATGTTGAGCTTGCCGGATTCCACGTGCGGCAAGATATTGGAGGCCACGGTTACGATGGCATCGACGTGGCCACCAATGCCTGCCGTCATCAATTCTGCTCCGGTGAAAGCGATGATCCGCGCTTTTTTCGGATCGCCACCTGCCGCGCGCACCAGCAGTCCGGCCACGATATTCAGCGTGCCACCCGCACCATTGATGCCCATGCTGTACGTATAGGGGTCGCGCTTTAGTCGCTCCAACAAATCGCGTCCGGTTTTTACGGCTGACTCTGGACGCGTTGCCACAGCCAGATACTGTTTGCCCAGCAGCGCGAGCGGCGTGAAATCCGTAAACTGAAACTTGCCCAGCCCTGTGATGTAACCCGTGAGAAATGTGGGTGACGACACATACAGATAATGCCCATCGCCAGGATGCTGCGAAAGCGCCGTCAACGCTATCTGCCCGCCGCCGCTGGGCCGGTTGACCACATTTACCGGCACCGAAATAGTCTTGGTTTCCTGCCAGACTTTTTGCAGTGAGCGGCCGGTGCGATCCTGCGAACTGCCCGCGGAGAGGCCAATGATGATTTCGATGTTTTTTTCGGGCTTCCACGTTTGCGCGTTTCCGCATGCGCTCGCCGAGATGAAGGTGCAGAAAAATGCCCGCGTGATTGATTGTTTCATGTGTGAGACCAAAGGATCGGAATACGGCAATTATAGGGTTACCTTTGGCGGGCATTGATATCTATACGAATTTCAGTATTCACGGTTGCGCCTTACGCCCGCTGCGCCAGAAACATACTGTGAGGCATCCGATTTCGGCATAGTATGCTGACTGTGTATACAACATAAACAATGCACGCTCCCGTCACACTACTTCAGTACAACCCAGTTTTCCCCTCTCAGGAGTTAACAAACATGCACGGTCTAAAACGCAGCGCTTCGTGGTTTTCCCGTCGAATCAAACAGTTGACCCCATGCACCGCTGTTGTGGCTTTATTCACCATGACCACTGCTGTCGGCATCGCAGCCGATTCGCCGTTTCCATCAAAACCACTGCGCATCATCGTGACGTTCCCGGCTGGCGGTTCTTACGATGTGGTGGCACGGACAGTGGCGCAGCGCATGCAGTTGGGGCAAAACATCGTCGTTGAAAACCGTCCGGGTGGCGGGTCCGTGATTGGCACTGAACTGGTTGCGCGCGCACCGGCTGATGGCCACACACTGCTGTCAATAGGCCCCAGCTTTACCGTGATGAATGTGATGCGCAGCAAATTGCCGTACGATACCGAAAAAGATTTCAAGGCAGTAGGACTCGCCATTGAACTGCCGATGGCCATCGCGATAAATCCGTCATTGCCCGCAAAGAACAAGAAGGAATATCTCGCACTCGCCCGCGCCCGCCCTGGTGAAATCAGCTATGGCACCTCAGGCCCCAGCGGCCTTCACAGTATTCTGGGCGAATCGCTCAAGTTCGCGGCCAAGGTCAACATCACGCTGGTGCCGTTTCAGGGGGAGGCGCCCGCAGTCATCGCGGCAATCGGCGGCCACGTTACCGGCGTGCTGGTCAATATGTTTTCTACCGCGCCGTTTATCAAAGCGGGAAAATTGCGTGGGCTGGCGGTGACCTCGAAAACACGCGAAGAGATGCTCCCCGATGTGCCAACAGCGCGCGAGGCCGGTACACCTGAAATCGAAGCCAGCAACTGGAACGGCTATGTC
>CANKUB010000022.1 GCA_947486575.1 Betaproteobacteria bacterium
ACCTAGGTGCCGTCTTAGCCAAGGCAATCGCCGAGTGGTTTCCGCAGCATGCAGCGACGATGGATGCAATGCTCGCAGCCTTTATGAAACAGACGGGTTACGTGCCGGGCTTGCAGGCTGCCGCCAGCCCAGCGGCAGCGGTCACGATGGACTTCGAAGGGTTAGCCAAGGAAGGTGCGCTGCATGCGAAATAACTTCACCAAGGAAAAATAATATTGTTTAAACTCAATAAGTTACATAACTTCATTTTGACGCTGGCAGGCGTCACGGCGGCTTGGGGTGCCGCTGCGGTATGGGCGCAGCAAGGGGTGGCGTTTGTCATTAACTCCAACGACGACACCGTCAGCCTGATCGACACCAAGACCTATAAGGAAATCTCGCGCAAACGGGTGGGGCGCGAGCCACATCACGTTATGACCACGCCCGACGACAAGTCGCTGATCATCGCCAGCGTGCAAAGCAATGACCTGATGTTTTTTTGATCCGGTCACGGGCGAGTTTCAAAAACGCATCGACAAAATCAGCGATCCATACCAACTCGGGTTTTCGCCTGACAAGAAATGGCTGGTGACAGCTTCGCTGGCGCTGGACCGGGTTGATATATATAGCGCCGATTACAAGCTGTTGAAGCGGCTGCCCGCACTCAAGAGCCCCAGCCACATCATCTTCAGTGCTGACAACCGGCATGTGATCGTTACCCTGCAGGACACCAACGCGGTGATGGTGATCGACGTCATCGCGCAGGCCGTGAAGGCAACTTACCCTATCGGCAAGACGCCGGCAGGCATCTGGATGTCGCCCGACGACAAGCATATTTTTGTCGGACTGCTGGGCGAGGACAACGTCGCCGTGATGGATTGGCGCAGCGGCAAAATAGTCAAAAATGTCGTCACCGCACCCGGTGCGCACAATTTCATGCCCATGGGTGACAAGCGTCGGCTGCTGGTGAGCAATCGCGTCGCCAACAGCATTTCGATTCTTGACATGAACACACTGTCAGTGCTGGAGACATTCAAAGTACCCGGCGGCCCGGACGATATGGAAATCACGGCGGACGGCAAAGAACTGTGGGTGACGTCGCGCTGGATCAACAAAGTCACCGTGATCGACATGGATACTAAAAAAATCAAGACCCGGATTCCCGTGGGGCGCTCACCGCACGGGCTGTATTTTCATCACCATGCGCCGCTTCTCTAGCAGCGCCCGAATCCCACAACATTTCCGTCGCGTAACACTTCTACACGGCGTCGCCGTTTCCCAGCGCAGTGGAATTGAATCCGCCGTCCACATACACCACCTCGCCCGTGATGCCGCTGGCCAGATCAGAGAGCAGAAAAGCAACGACATTGCCCACTTCTTCGATGGTGACATTGCGCCGGAGGGGCGCCTGGCGCTCGTTGTAGGCCAGCAACTTGCTAAAGTTGCCGATCCCGGCAGCAGCCAACGTTTTGATCGGTCCAGCCGACACCGCATTCGCCCGTATGCCGGTCGCACCCAGACTGACGGCCATGTAGCGCACTGAGGCCTCAAGGCTGGCCTTTGCCAATCCCATAATATTGTAATTGGGCATCGTACGAACCGCCCCCAGGTAAGATAACGTCACAAGAGAAGCGGCGCGGCCCCGCATCATGCGCCGGGCGGCTTTTGCCAGCGCTGGAAAGCTGTACGCGCTGATGTCATGAGCGATGTGAAACGCATCACGCGAGAGGGTTTCCAGAAAGTCGCCGGACAATGCCTCTCGCGGCGCGTAGGCGATGGAATGCACAATACCATCTAACGCATCCCATTCGTGCCCCAAACTGTCGAACACCGCCTGAATTTCAGGGTCACTGGCCACATCGCACGGAAACAGCAGGCTACTGCCGAAATCCTTTGCCATTTCCGCAACGCGATTGCGGTAACGTTCACTCTGATAGGTAAAAGCCAGCTCGGCACCTTCGCGGCGGGCGGCTACCGCCACACCATAAGCGATGGAACGGTTGCTCAGTAGCCCGGTGATAAGAATTTTCTTGCCAACCAGAAAGCCCATAAATTATTTCCCTCAACTCGAGTTGCACATTGTCATCGCGGTGAGACCTTATCCCGGTTGAGGCGGCCGGTTGTTGATTTAACGAATAGTCAGCTGCTGTTCCTGTGCACGGTGGCGCATATTTGCCAGCGCTACGCTGAGCATCACGCCAACAATGCATAAGGCACTAATACCCAGAAATCCCACCTTGAAAGATCCCGTGATGTCCTTGACCATTCCCAGCGAGTAAGCCGTAACCAGTCCGCCCAAATTCGCAAACAGATTGCTGAAGCCGATCGCGGTGCCCGCTGCACGTGGTCCCACTGCCTCCACCGGCACAAAATACAGCGGCCCGAAGTAAATCTGCACAAACACCGATCCGCATGCGATGACTATCAGCAGCGCCGAAGTCGACTCCACCCATGTCAGCAGCGCGCAGGTGCACGCCAGCCCGACCAACGATGCGCCAATGATCAGCGACGGGCTTCTAAACCGATCAGACAAATAGCCGCCCAGCGGGTTTGCCAGTGCCGAGAGTGCTGCGCTCATGGCGACCACAAAACCGACGGACTGTAACGAAAATCCCCGGTCGGCGATCAGCATCGATGGCAGCCAGAACACAAAACCCGTGACCGCGCTAAAGCGCACGATCTGAATCGCGCTGCACAACCACAACACTTTGCTATGCAGCAGGTGCACCGCTTCCTGCATGGCAAAGGGCCGCGCGCCCGCCTTTCGCGGTTTTTCACTGCCGAAGGTATAAAACAGAATTGCGCCACACGCGCCCGCCGCAGCGAAAAGCATGATTGCCATTCGCCATCCCAAGGCCACGGTAAGCGCCGGGCCAATCAGGGCGAGAATGATGTTGCCGGTGTAAGCGCCCAGCATATACAGGCTCATCGCCATGGCACCTTGCCCCCGTGGGTACCATGACGCCAGCAGCGCCAGGCCAGGCGCGAACAATAGCGCTCGAAATGCGCCAGCCACAAACAGGACAGTCACCGCTGCCCAAAAGACATGAATCAGACCCACCGTCAAAGTCAGTATGGACCAACCCATCAGCCCAACAAAGAACAAGCGGCGCGGGCCATAACGATCGGCGAGAAACCCGGCTGGAATCTGACCCAGGGCATAACTCAGTGTTGCCGCAACCGACAACATGCCAGCCTGCGCATAGCTGATATGCAAATCCTCGCGGATCAGCGGTAAAAAAAGCGCCAGGCCGATAAAGGTAAGGCTATGAAATGCCTGGCACACGAATACCAGCATGACATTGGTCAGGCGCTTTCGTGTAGCAGGGTCAGGTGACGCAATATCTACCGCGCCGCTGACGGGGTGGTGTGCAAGCAAACTTGCTGGATTGCGCATTAGGGATCGACCGAGCGAGTTAAATCAGCTTTTAGTCTATCGGCCCTCGCCTCTAAGAACTTTGATTTGCATTAAGAGCATCGATATGAAGTACCGAAATTTTAAACGGCATGATCTGCAAAGCTGTTCAAGAAAATTTACTGAGCGCGTCACATATCACAGAGGGTCGATAGCGCATACAGATGATTGCGCAGTTTTGACATTCAGGCGCGCTCACCAGCTGGCATTCTTGATTCGTATCAAGAAAAAAGAAAATACTCGCGTGCGAGTCCCAGAAACAGATTGATCACCACAAGATATGGGCCACAATCGCTAGACACCTACAAACTATTGGGCAAGTGGGAGAGATTTCATGGAAGCACGCGTCACAGAGTTAGTGTCACTGCCATCACAGGTTATCAAGCGGAGCGGACGTTCAAGTTCATTCGACGCCGGCAAAATATTGAAAGCGATATCCCGTGCGGGCGATGCCACATCGGAATACGCAATCGATGAAGCTCAACGTATTTCCGCCAGTGTGCTGCGTGTCATTGGGCACCGTTTCACGCAACGCGCGCCCTCTATCGAAGACATACAGGATATCGTCGAACAGCAATTGGCGGCGTCCGGCCACTTTAAAACGGCGCGGGCGTACATCGTGTATCGAGAACAACACAAGCACCTGCGTGAAGACAACAGGACACTGCTGGATGTTGAATCCTCCGTAAACGAATATCTCGATCAGCAAGACTGGCGCGTCAACGCCAATGCCAATCAAGGCTATTCGCTCGGCGGGCTGATTCTCAATATCGCTGGAAAAGTCACCGCCAACTACTGGCTTGACCATGTCTACCCGCCGGAAGTTGGCGCGGCGCATCGCGAGGCGGATATTCACATTCACGATCTCGACATGCTGGCCGGTTATTGCGCCGGCTGGTCGCTGCGCACGCTTTTGGCCGAAGGACTCAATGGCGTGCCAGGCAAAGTGGAGTCGCGTCCGCCGAAACATCTGTCCAGTGCCGTTGGGCAAATCGTCAATTTTCTCGGCACACTGCAAAACGAATGGGCCGGCGCGCAGGCATTCAGTTCGTTCGACACCTACATGGCGCCTTTTGTGCGTAAAGACCGTTTGCCATACGCAGAAATAAAGCAATGTATTCAAGAGCTTATATACAATCTCAATGTGCCGTCGCGGTGGGGCACGCAGACCCCGTTCACCAATCTGACGTTCGACTGGACTTGCCCCGACGACCTGCGCGACAACGTGCCGGTGATAGCTGGCGAAGAAATGCCATTCACCTATGGTGATCTCGAACCCGAAATGGAGATGATCAACCGCGCTTATATCGAAGTGATGATGGCGGGGGACGCCAAAGGGCGCGTATTCACATTCCCCATTCCCACCTATAACATCACGCGAGATTTTCCCTGGGATAGTCCGCTAGCTGATTTGCTGTTCGAGATGACCGCAAAATACGGCTTGCCGTACTTTCAGAATTTCATCAACTCCGACCTTCAGCCCAACATGGTGCGCTCGATGTGCTGCCGCTTGCAACTCGATCTGCGCGAGTTACTCAAACGCGGCAACGGTCTGTTTGGATCGGCTGAACAGACCGGCTCGCTCGGCGTCGTCACGCTCAATTGCGCGCGACTCGGTTTGATCTGCCGGGGTGACGAAGCTGCCTTGCTCAAGCGCACCAATCACCTGATTGATCTCGCACGCAACAGCCTCGAGATTAAACGCAAAGTCATCCAGCGTCACATGGACAACGGCCTGTTTCCGTACACCAAACGCTATCTGGGCACGCTGCGCAATCACTTTTCAACTATCGGCGTTAACGGCATTAACGAGATGATCCGCAACTTCACTGACGATGCGCACGACATCACCAGCGAATGGGGGCACACCTTCGCCTGCCGCTTTCTCGATCACGTGCGCAGCCGCATCGTAACCGTGCAAGAGGAGACGGGCCATATGTATAACCTCGAAGCAACGCCCGCCGAAGGCACTACCTACCGCTTTGCAAAAGAAGATCGCAAGCGTTATCCCGGCATACTGCAGGCCGGCACCGATAACACACCGTACTACACCAATTCTTCGCAACTCCCGGTCGGCTTTACCGATGACCCCTTCGAAGCACTTGAACGGCAAGAGCAACTGCAACGCAAGTACACCGGTGGCACCGTGCTGCACCTGTATATGAACGAACGTGTCAGTTCCGTCCATGCGTGCAAAACACTGGTGCGGCGATCATTGGAGCGATTTTCACTGCCTTATATCACCATCACGCCAACGTTCTCGATCTGCCCGCGCCACGGCTACCTGTCCGGCGAGCATCCCTACTGCCCGAAATGCGACGATGACCTCATCACCAAAAAATTACTTGAATTGCAAGCCGCTTAACACCAGGAGACCACCATGAACGCTATGAACAATTTGACCGAACTGCAAAGCCTTGCCAAGCCCATCACGCTCAACGACAGCGAGCGCCAGCCCTGCGAAATCTGGACAAGGGTCATGGGATACCACCGTCCCGTGTCGTCTTTCAATATCGGCAAGACAGGAGAGTTCCACGAGCGCCGGTTTTTTGAGGAATCGAGCGCACGCCTTGAAAGATGACGCCGCAAGGTTGCGGATCGGCGGATTCGTCCCGCTATCGACCACAGATTTCCCCGGCAAACTCGCTGCGGTTGTCTTCTGCCAGGGCTGCCCGTGGCGTTGCCCGTACTGTCACAATCCCCACTTGCTACCACGTCGCGCCACGCGCGCCATTGACTGGGATAGCATCCTCGACTTTCTGCGGCGGCGTCGCGGCCTGCTCGATGCTGTTGTCTTCAGTGGCGGCGAACCCACACTACAAACCGGGCTTGCAGCGGCCATGTGCGAGGTCAAGTCGATGGGCTTCGAAATCGGATTGCACACGGCAGGCGTCGACTCACAACAGCTTTGTTCAGTGCTGCCACTCGTAGACTGGGTCGGCCTGGACATCAAGGCCAAGACAGACGACTACCCGGGCGTGACCGGCGCCCCATTTAGCGGACAGCGCGCCTGGCATAGTCTTGCCGCTCTACAGAGGAGTGGCGTCGCATACGAAGTGCGTACCACGCTTCATCCGCATCTGTTGCCAGCCGCAGCCTTGATGGATCTCGTGAAAGATCTAGCTGGCTGCGGCGTCACTCACTACGTGGTGCAGGAATACCGCTCTACCATTGACTTCGCACACGCGCTACCAGAAACAGCATCGTACCTTACCCCGTCATTCTGTGCGACGCTAGTGCGCGAACTCCCCGCGCTTACGGTGCGCCGCGCGTAATTTGCATGAGGTCGAGCAGCAGTGCTTTTTGATCTACATCAAGCCTTACGTCACGGCAGCGTGGACAATGATCTGCGAGATGGATGCACGCCTCTCTCCGCCACAATGCCCACTCCCACGCCGCCCACCGAACACTTTCTAGCCCACGTGCCACTATTCCGCGAACTTCCCGGTGCCGATATTCAACGCATTGCAAGCAAGACGGTCGCCATTGATGCGCCACGCGGCACCGTACTGCTGCGCCGCGGCGACCCGTGCCGCGGATTTCACGTCATCGTATTTGGCCGGATAAAGCTGTCGCTGCAATCGCCGAAAGGCAGTGAAAAGGTGGTGGAGTTAATGGGTGCCGGCCAGAGTTTCGGCGAAGCCTTGATGTTTATCGAAGAACCCTATCTGGTGACTGCGGAGAGCGTCGACGACGCCAAGGTGCTGCATGTAGCCCGCGAAATTGTGTTTGCGGAAATCGACCGCGATCCGCGTTTCGCGCGCCGTATGCTGGCGGGGTTGAGCTGGCGTCTGCATCACCTGATGATGGATGTCGAATCTTATACGCTGCGCTCTGGCACGCAGCGCGTCGTTGGATATTTGTTGCGCGACAGCGCTGAACGCAGTCCAGCCAATTCCCTCACCATCCGTCTCGAAGCTACGAAAGGCGTCATCGCGTCGAGGCTCAATCTCACCCAGGAGCATTTTTCAAGAATTCTGCACCAGTTGATGGGAGCAGGGCTGATCGAAATCAGCAGGCGGGAAATCAACGTTCCTGATATTCAGCGATTACTGCATCATGACATGGACTGACATGAATAGCTCCGGCGCAAACCGCATTTTTTAATGCGTATCAAAGACTGTCTGCGGCAACCACCCTAGACTGCAAGTTTGATTCCTTCGTTCAGCACAATGTTCCACACATCGCATACACAGTCGCAAAAATTGCCCGCTTGGTCACTCAAAGGACGCTCGCTGCTGCCAGTGGTACAGGGGGGCATGGGCATCGGCATATCGGCGCACCGTCTGGCTGGCACCGTTGCACAGCTCGGCGCTGTTGGCACCATCTCCAGTGTCGATCTTCGTCATCATCACCCTGATCTGCTCGCCGCAACAGATGGCTGCCGGGATAAAGTTGCCCTCGATCGCGCCAACCTCGTGGCACTTGATCGCGAGATCAAAGGTGCGCTGGCACTTGCGCAGGGCCGTGGTGCCATTGCGGTAAACGTCATGAAGGCCGTGGGTGCGCACGCGGCTTACGTTCGCCAGGCGTGTGACAGTGGCGCGCACGCCATTGTGATGGGGGCAGGACTGCCACTGGATTTACCCGACATGACACGGGATTTCCCGGATATCGCGTTAATCCCGATACTTTCCGACGTACGCGGCACAAGCATTGTCCTCAAGAAGTGGCTGCGCAAAAATCGACTGCCCGATGCAATTGTAATCGAGCACCCGCGCTACGCTGGCGGCCACCTGGGTGCCACGCGCACTGAAGAAATTAACGACCCGCGCTTTGACTTTGAACCGGCACTGTCAGGAATATTCAACATAATCAAAGCATTAGGTATAGAGCGTGAGCGCATCCCACTGATTCCCGCTGGCGGAATCAACAGTTACGAAAAAGTGCGCGTCCTGCTCGACCTCGGCGCGGCAGCCGTGCAAGTCGGCACGCCGTTTGCTGTTACCACGGAAGGCGACGCACATGAGCACTTCAAGCAGGTGCTGACGCAAGCGCAACCGGAAGATATCGTCACCTTCATGAGCGTCGCCGGTTTGCCGGCGCGCGCGGTGTTGACGCCGTGGCTGAAAAACTATTTACGCCGCGAGAAAACGCTGCAAGCCCATGCCAAAGCCGACCCGCGCCGCTGCGTGCCCGGATTTGAATGTCTCACCGTGTGCGGGCTTCGTGATGGCATCGCCAGCGTTGGCCAATTCTGTATCGACACGCGGCTCGCGTTCGCGCTCAAGGGTGATGTCAAAAAGGGATTGTTTTTTCGCGGCAGTGAAAGCCTGCCATTCGGCACCGCGATCCGTCCGGTGGCCGAACTACTCGATTATCTTCTGACAGGCAGTATGCCCGCTCTCAGTCCGGAATTGACCACCGCCTGCGCGTAAGCTCTGGCACCACAGAAAAAGCGGCCAAAATTGATATCCCATTTGCAGGGCGGTAACAAAGAAAAGTAGTTCGTTGCGCGAACAAGCAGACGCAATGCACTTATCCGGGCTTGCCATCGAGCCGAGGCCGAGTCAGCACCGACCAGTAGCGCATCGCATATAGACCAAATGCCGCAGCCCACAGCACACCCGAAACCTGGATGCTCGGCAAATAGATCGCGGGCGAAGCCATGCCGCCGAACACGCGCACCAGTGCCGCGATTTGTATCAACATAAACATCGCAAACTCAAAGCCGTCTGCGATCAGCGGTCGTCCGGTATGCCCACGCGCAGTGCGCGTCATCATGCCCATTGTCAATCCGCCAATCGCGCCGGTCGTGAGCGCATGAATCGCAAACGAGCCTTGCAGTACCTCCAGTTCAGACAGCCCCCGCAGCGCGAGATGCATAGCGATCCATGCGTAGGCGGCATGCAGGATCCAAACCAACGGCGTACCCAAAGTGCGCCAAGGTTTCCACAACGCCAGACGAGCGCCATGTGCCAACGCACTGGCCACCGCAATCAGGGCCGTCGCTATACGGGGAAATTGCAGCAGGTCTGCCACGAACAACAGGATGACGGTGCCCAATGCGAATTTTTCCACACACGCTTGACGCGTTGCGCCGGCACCAGGCACGCCGTTGCTGGTAAACATCGGGATTACACGCCCGCCCATGACCACCATCATGAACAGCACCAGGTCCAGCGCCAGTTGCACACCGGCTTGCGGCGAGAATGCGAAATATCCCTGTATGGCCAGGTGCACCGTGAGTATGAGCGCACCCACCATCAGCAGTAAACCAATGAAAAAGTAGTTACGGACATTGTGTGATCGCACCAGTGGAATGCCGATGGCTACAGCGACAGCGACCGGAAAAGCCGCGTTTACAACAGCCGCCGCCATGGCAAATGGCGTTAGCACCAACACCCTGCCACAGATCCACAAAATTGCCAGCGCCATCAGCGGTGTTCCGGTCGGCGTCGGCTCGCCGGTCCACGCACGCACTGCCGTTAGCAGAAAGCCTGTTATCACGGCAATTGCGTAGCCGAACAACATTTCATGGCCGTGCCAAATGGACCCTTGAAGATAAGCGGATGGCAGGTAACCAGAGAACTGCGCCACCCAAAGCAGCACGCTGACGGCGCTAAAGAGGCTCGCAAGCAGGTAGAACGGACGAAACCCCAGATGCCATAGCGCGAAGCCGGGCACTACTACGCCCGGTTGATCAGCATGGGCTGACCTTGCCGGTCGAACGGCATGAACGCACCGAACGCGCCGGTCTTGATGGCTTCAATCATACGTTGCAGCGACTGCTCGGCTTCCGTGCTTGTTGGTGCAAGGCCATCGCGTCCGGACAGGCCCGCTACAAATACAACGGCCCAGTCGCGCCCAAACTGGCGCGACTCTTCCACCAGACCAGCAAATGTTTCGATCTCGTCGGGTGACTTGTCCACAGACATCAGCGGCATCAGCGCACCGCCCTGCCCCGCCTGAAAACCGGCACGTTGTTCCGGCGTGCTGTCATCCGGCAGTTCAGCATTGGCAAAAACAAACAACAGTCGTTGCGGCTCGGGCTGTTGCCGTGCTGCAAGCAGCAAGTCGTCAAAATTCGCAATGTTCATGCTATTGCACCAGCGGCGAATCTGCTGCGTCCAGTGCCACGCCTTCCACTTTCGCCTTGCCAGCCAGCAGTTGCAGATATTGTCGCAGCGCGGTAACGAATACCTGCTGGCGCAGCGAGTTCGCCACTGCGCCGCGTATCGATTCAAATGGCGGCGATACGCCGGGCTCGCGCTCCAGCACTTCAACCACATGCAGGCCAAAGCGGCTATGCACCAAACGCGGCAGCACGCCCACTTCGATATGGCCGAACACCTCGCGCGCAAACTCCGGCGCGCAATCCCCGGAAGTAAGCCAGCCCAGTTCTCCGCCGTCAGCACCACTGGGGCAGTTGGAAAACTTACGCGCCGCATCGGCAAAGCGATCGGTGCTGCCGCCATCGTGACAACGCACATCGAGAAAAATCGGTTCCGCCTGCTTACGCAAAGCCACCACATTCACACCCGGCGTCACCGCAAACAGAATATGCCGCACACGCACACGTTCACCGCTGCGATAGGTACTGGCGTGCGCAGCGTAATGCCGCCGACAGGCTTCCTCGGATGGCTCGGGCACCTTAAGATGGGCCTCCAACAGCACCTCAATGGCATTTGATGCCGTTTCACTGATTACGCCATCGCCCGGTGCCGTGTCGGCTGCCTCCAGTAAACCGGCAACCTGCGCCGCCTGACGCAACAACTCGGTGCAAGCACGCTGTCGCAGAACCTCCGGCGACAGGATATCGTCAGGGGCATGCAGCGCTACGCCGTTGATACGCGCCATGGAATCGATTGCAATTGTCGCTGGGGTCATTTGATTTTCCGGTTGAGCCTTAAATACGTTGGCGCGGCTGGTTGTGGGCGACAGGCAGGTTAAGCCGACGGCTGCGCACAATTTGATGCGGACGGAACAAATACAAAATTGTGGCGAAGCCGCTCCACACATGGACCAAACGGCTGAACGGAAACAGCAGGAAAATAGTCATGCCAAACACGATATGAAACTGGTAAGGCCAAGGCAGCCCCGCCAGCGTCGCGGCATCCACTGGCCGCAGGGTAACAACCCGTTGCGCCCAGTCGGCCAGTATCAGCATCACACCACCATCAGAGTGTTGTAACGAGTAAGGCAGTGTGATGAGACCGACAACCAACTGCACCCACAGGATAACCAACACAGCGATATCCGTAGAATGACTGGTCAAACGGATACGCGGGTCGAATATACGCCGGTACAACAGCAGCGATAAGCCGACGAAACACAACAATCCTGCGAACCCACCGGCTACCACAGCCATCATCTGCTTGGTTGCTGCGCTCATGAACACGCCATACACACTGTGCGGTGTGAACAGCCCAACCAGATGGCCAAAAAAGAGAAACAGGATACCGAAATGGAAAAGATTGCTGCCCCAGCGCAAAGTGCCCGCACGCAGTAACTGCGACGAATCGCTCTTCCACGTGTACTGGTTCTGGTCAAAACGGATAAGGCTGCCCACGATAAAAACGATGAAGCAGACGTAAGGGTAAACCTGAAAAAGAAAACCATATACGCCGCTCATGATGCTGCTCCTTGCCTGATATCACCTCTGCGAACAATATGGATAGGCTGCGATTGGCCGGGTTTTGATTGCCCTTTAGTGGAACAACCATCAAACACTGGCGGCTCTATCCAGCTTTCGTCCAGCGGCGGTTCCACCGCAACCTTTACCGCTTGCGCCGTTTCTCCCGCCAGCTCCAGCAAGGCGCCCAACACACTCGCATAATGACTTTCACGTTGCTGCAACGCACTGAATATGGCGTTGAAAATATGCGCCATTTCACCCAGAAATGCACGGGCTTCGCATGGCGGCTGCGTGGACACAAACTCCAGCACCGCAGGCAGATAGTCGGGCAACTCACCTGGCTCCAGAAATAGCCCGGCCTGCGCATACGTCTGCCCAAGGTCAATCATCGCCGGGCCACGATCGCGCGAATCGCCATGAACGTGCTCGAACAGGTGCAGCGAGGTTGCCCTGCCCCGGTCAAATAGCGCCACGTAGTTGGCCTCGGTATCCAGTCCGTCGGAATTCGCCAGCGCGTCAATCAAGGTATGCAACTCCGCTACACGGGAATCCGACAAGGCACTTTCACGCCGAAGAATTTCGCGCATTTCCGGCAAATAGCGGCGCAGTTGCGCGTCGGGATACCCCAACAACCCTGCAAGCACCCGCAGAGTGCCGGAAGCCGCAGCCGATTTTTTCATTTTGAGCATGATTAAACCTCCAGCTTGATAGGTATAGTGCGCTTTTTCTCGCTACCAAACAGGCTGGTAGCGCTGATACCTTCCGAGCAACCGTTACCAAAAGAAAATCCACAGCTACCACGCACATTGAAAGTGTTTTCAGCATATTCGCGGTGTGTGCTGGGGATCACAAAGCGATCCTCGTAGTTGGCTATGGCCATGACGCGGCACATCTCTTCCACTTCGGCCTGGGTCAGCCCTACCTGCTCCAGTACTTTGGTGTTGATCCGTTGATCCACATGCTTTTCGCGCTGATACGCCCGCATCGCCAGCATGCGTTCGAGCGCGCGTACTACAGGCACCGTGTCACCGGCTGTCAGTAGATTGGCCAAATACTTGACCGGGATACGCAGTTGGCTAACGTCAGGGATTTCGCCATTCGCGCCCACGTGCCCGGCATTGGCTGCCGCACTGATCGGCGACAGTGGCGGCACATACCAGACCATCGGCAGCGTTCGGTACTCGGGATGCAGCGGCAACGCCACCTTCCACTCAACGGCCATCTTGTATACCGGGCTGTTACGGGCTGCCTCCATCCATTTGTCAGGTATACCGTCAATGGCCGCCTGCTTGATCACTTCGTCGGCGTTCGGGTCGAGAAAAATACCGAGTTGCGCGTGATACAAGTCGCGATCATGCTCGACACTTGCTGCCTCTTGAATGCGGTCAGCGTCATACAGCAGCACACCCAGGTAACGAATGCGGCCGACACAGGTTTCAGAGCACACCGTGGGCTGTCCCGCTTCAATACGCGGATAGCAGAAGATGCATTTTTCAGCCTTGCCGCTTTTCCAGTTGTAGTAAATCTTTTTGTAAGGGCATCCGCTGACGCACATGCGCCAGCCACGGCACTTGTCCTGATCAATCAGCACAATGCCGTCTTCCTCGCGTTTATAAATTGACCCTGACGGACAGCTCGCGACACAGGCAGGATTCAGGCAGTGCTCACAAAGGCGCGGCAGGTACATCATGAAGGTGTTTTCGAATTGGCCGTAGATGTCCTTTTGAATATCGTCGAAGTTCTTGTCCTTGGAACGCTTGCTGAATTCACCGCCTAGAATTTCTTCCCAATTGGGCCCCCAGACAATCTTGTCCATCTGCTTGCCGGTAATCAGGCTGCGTGGACGCGCGGTGGGCGTAGCCTTCATTTCCGGCGCACTTTGCAGATGACCATAGTCAAAGGTAAACGGTTCGTAATAGTCGTCAATTTCAGGCAAATTGGGGTTAGCGAAGATGCGCATCAGCAGTTTCCACTTCGCGCCCTGGCGCGGCTCAATGCTGCCATTGCTCTTGCGAATCCAACCGCCATTCCATTTATCCTGGTTCTCCCACTCCTTGGGGTAGCCGATGCCGGGCTTGGTTTCGACATTATTGAACCAGGCGTATTCCATACCCGGTCGGCTGGTCCACACGTTCTTGCAGGTCACTGAGCACGTGTGGCAACCAATGCACTTGTCCAGATTCAACACCATGCCGATTTGCGCGCGGATTTTCATGCCACCTCCCCTTGCGCTTGAACAGGCCGGACTAATTCTTCCGCAACCGGTGTATCAAGCCAATCAACCTTGACCATCTTGCGCACCACCACAAATTCGTCGCGGTTGGTTCCTATGGTGCCGTAGTAATTGAAGCCATAGCTCAGCTGCGCGTAGCCGCCAATCATGTGCGTGGGTTTCAATACAATTCGGGTGACCGAGTTATGAATACCACCACGTGCGCCAGTGATCTCCGACCCTGGGGTATTGACGATTTTTTCCTGTGCGTGATACATCATCACCATGCCGGGGTTGACCCGCTGACTCACCACCGCACGCGCAGCGATGGCACCGTTGATGTTGAACAGCTCAATCCAGTCGTTATCCACGATGCCTGCGCTTTTCGCGTCATCTTCGGAGAGCCACACGCACGGCCCGCCGCGACTCAATGTGAGCATCAGCAGGTTGTCGGTATACGTCGAGTGAATTCCCCATTTCTGATGCGGCGTAATGAAGTTCAGCAGTATCTCGGGATTTCCGTTGCTTTTGATGCCGTGAATGCCCGCAGTCGTCTTCAAATCCACAGGCGGACGGTAGCTGACGCAACCTTCGCCAAACGCGCGCATCCACGGGTGATCCTGGTAAAACTGCTGGCGACCTGTCAGTGTGCGCCAGGGAATGTACTCGTGTACGTTGGTGTAACCGGCGTTGTAGGAAACGGTTTCACTCTCGATGCCACTCCAGGTTGGCGATGAAATGATCTTGCGTGGTTGTGCCTGAATATCGCGAAAGCGAATTTTCTCGTCTTCACGATGAATCGCCAGATGGGTATGATCGCGCCCGGTCTGCTTGCCAAGCGCCTTCCACGCTTTAACTGCCACATGACCATTGGTTTCCGGCGCAAGCTGCAAGATCACTTCGCAGGCATCGATATCGGTTTCAATCCTGGGCATGCCGTGGGTTATTCCCTCAGCAAGGTTGAGGCCGTTTAATTCACCGAGTTGCTTTACCTCGTCCTGCGTATTCCATGCAATGCCCTTACCACCATTGCCTGCTTTATCCATCAATGGACCGAGCGCCGTAAACCGCTTGTATACATTCGGATAGTCGCGTTCGACCACCATCATCTGCGGCGCGGTCTTGCCCGGGATCAGTTCAACTTCACCTTTCTTCCACTCCTTGACATCAAACGGCTGAGCCAACTCAGCGGGCGTGTCGTGCATCAACGGTGTTAAAACCAGCTCCTTCTCCACGCCAAGGTGTCCCACACAAATTTCGCTGAATTTTTTGGCGAACCCTTTGTAGATATCCCAGTCGCTTCTGGATTGCCAAGCTGGGTCCACAGCCGTGGACAGGGGGTGTATGAACGGGTGCATATCGCTGGTATTGAGATCGTTTTTTTCATACCAGGTAGCCGTGGGCAGGACGATGTCGGAATAAAGACACGTGGTGCTCATACGGAAGTCCAGCGTGACCAGCAGGTCGAGCTTGCCTTCGGGCGCCTTGTCATGCCACACCACCTCCTCCGGCTTCGCTTCCTCTGCGCCGAGGTCTTTTCCCTGCACGCCGTTGCTGGTGCCCAGCAAGTGCTTGAGAAAATACTCGTGGCCTTTACCCGATGAACCCAGCAGGTTGGATCGCCAGACAAACAAATTACGCGGCCAGTTCTGCGGGGCATCCGGATCTTCGCAGCTCATCTTGAGCGAACCATCCTTAAGTCCCTTAACGGCATACTCTTTCGCGTCCATTCCCGCTGCCTGCGCGTCTCGCACCACTTGCATGGGATTGGTCTTGAGTTGCGGGGCTGACGGTAACCAGCCCATGCGCTCAGCACGCACGTTATAGTCGATCATGCTGCCGCCAAACAGTTTCTTGTCGGCCAGCGGCGACAGCACTTCCTCGACACCCAGCTTTTCGTAACGCCACTGATCGGTATGGGCGTAAAAAAAACTGGTGCTGTTTTGCTGGCGCGGCGGGCGTATCCAGTCGAGCGCGAACGCCAGCGCGGTCCAGCCCGTCTGTGGGCGCAACTTTTCCTGACCCACATAATGCGCCCAGCCACCACCGCTCTGGCCGATGCAACCGCACATCATCAGCATATTGATAATGCCGCGATAATTCATGTCGCTGTGGTACCAGTGGTTCATCGCGGCGCCAATGATCACCATCGACTTGCCTTGGGTTTTATCAGCGTTGTCCGCAAACTGGCGAGCGACGGCGATCACCTGCTCGCGGGGCGTGCCCGTAATGCGCTCCTGCCAGGCGGGTGTGTAGGGCGTATCGTCGTCATAGCTGGTGGCGGCCAACTCGCCCGGCAGACCTCGTGCCACGCCATAATTGGCGGCCTGCAAATCGAACACAGTGGCAACCATTGCCTCACGTGCTTCGCTGCCCGAACCCAGCACAAGGCGTTGCACCGGCACCGTGCGCACCAGCACGTCAGCGGGAGAGCCGTTCTTATCCTGGGGGCTATGGGTAAAGTGTACCGTTTCGATACCGCCAAAATAGGGAAAGCCAACTCGCGCAGATTCCTTGGCCGGATCGGCATCTTCCAGCAATGAAAGCTTCAGCTTTACGTCATTGCCGTTACGCGCATCCTTGGCCTCAAGATTCCATTGACCTTGATCCGCGCGTCCATCGGCACCCCAGCGAAAGCCGATTGCGCCATTGGGCAGCACCACCTTGCCGGTGGAGTCTATGGCGACCGTCTTCCATTCGGGATTGTTGGTCTGGCCCAATTTATCGCCGAAGTCAGATGCACGCACATAGCGATCTGGCACCCTAATTTTTTCGCCGTTCGCCAGAGTGTGCTCTTTCAGCATCACCAGCATCGGCAGGTCGGTATAGCGGCGCGCATAATCGTCGAAGTATGCGCTGCGCCGCTTTTCTCCGTCCGGGAAGTAGAACTCTTTCAGGATCACATGCCCCATGGCCATCGCCACCGCCGCGTCGGTGCCCTGCTTGGGATGCATCCAGATGTCCGCAAGTTTGGCCACCTCGGAATAATCGGGCGTAACCGCTACGGTTTTGGCGCCTTTGTAGCGCACCTCGGTAAAGAAATGCGCATCGGGCGTGCGGGTCTGCGGCACGTTGGAACCCCAGGCAATAATGAAGCTTGAGTTATACCAATCGGCAGATTCGGGCACGTCGGTTTGCTCGCCCCAGGTTTGCGGGCTCGATGGCGGCAGATCGCAATACCAATCATAGAAGCTCATACACACGCCGCCGATCAAGCTTAAATAACGGCTCCCGGCGGCGTAGCTGACCATCGACATGGCTGGTATTGGCGAGAAGCCGATGACACGGTCAGGCCCATACTTTTTGATGGTGTAAACATTTGCCGCTGCGATGATCTCGTTGACCTCGTCCCAACTGGCACGCACAAAACCGCCCAGACCGCGCACTTTCTGGTAATCACTGCGTTGGGTGTCGGATTCAACAATGGATGTCCACGCCTCCACGGGTTCTTTATCCAGACGCGCGGCTCGCCAGCTTTTCAGCAGCCGACCTCGCACCAACGGATACTTCACGCGATTGGCGCTGTAGAGGTACCAACTGTAGCTTGCGCCACGCGCGCACCCACGCGGTTCGTGATTGGGCATATCCCAACGCGTGCGCGGGTAATCCGTCTGCTGAGTCTCCCAGGTAACAATGCCGCCCTTGACGTAAATCTTCCACGAGCACGATCCCGTGCAATTCACGCCATGCGTGGAACGCACGATCTTGTCGTGCGCCCAGCGGTTACGGTAGGCGTCCTCCCAGGTACGGTCTTCTCCGGTAACAACACCGTGCCCGTCGGAGAACTTTTCTCGTGGTTGGGCGAAATAGGTCAGCCGATCCAGAAAATGGCTCATGAGAGTTCCTGTAAGTAATTGTTTTTAATAAATATTTTTAAGGATTTTTGACGTAAGCGTCAGCACGAAGATAGAACCACCAGTTAAGCACCAGACAAACAGAGTAGAAGATGGCAAAGCCGTACATCGCTATTTCGGGCGTGCCAGCCTTGATTTGCGCGCCGATGACTACGGGCGCTACGAATGCGCCGTACGCGGCTATGGCAGATGTCCAACCCAGTACCGGTCCTGCCTGCGTGCGATCAAAAATGACGCCGATGGTGCGAAAGGTGGAGCCGTTGCCAATACCGCTGGCCGCAAACAGCACGACAAACAAGATCATGAACAACATGAAGTACTGCTCGGGCATAGGTGATTTGTAAGCCAGCAGCATCACGTAGCCCACAGCAACGGACGCCACCACCATGATGGCAGAGATGATCTGCGTAATAATTGAACCACCAAATTTGTCGGAAATCCAGCCGCCCACCGGACGTATCAGTGCGCCTACGAACGGCCCTATCCAGGCATAAGTAAACGCTGAGGGTGCATTGGGATTTTTCAGCGTATGCTGCATGACACCAGCGGCATCGGGCACGTGACTCACACCGAATATCACCGTAATCGACAGTGGCAGCGCCATCGAGAATCCGATGAACGAGCCGAAGGTGACGATGTAGAGCGCCGTCATCGACCAGGTGTGCTTGTTGCGGAAAATGGCAAACTGCTTGGCGATGTTGTCTTTCATCACGCCAAACGCGGTGAGGCGCATGATCATCAACGCAGCAATCACGTCCAGCGGAATTGCCACCCACATACTGATCAGCCCCAGCCCGGTCGGCTTCGGCAGATAGAGATACAACCCCAGAATGGACGGAATGAACGCAAGCGTATACAGCCAGGTAATCTTGGCGAAAGCGAAGAGCGGGTGACCGGCATCCGGCGATACCGTTTTAAGATTGTTCATGCCGAACCAGCACAACGCGGCCAGTGGGATAAGCGACAGTACCCAGGCAAACCCGGCGTTTTGAATGTAGGTCGGTGTACCGGCAGAAATCTTGCCAAGTATCCAGCCACTGTCTTTCAACAACGTCATTGATTCGCCGCCCCACGCGCCAAACAAGCTCATGGTCATCACCAGCGGAATGACCACCTGCATGGTGGTAACGCCAAAGTTACCAATACCGGCGTTGACACCCAGCGCAGTACCTTGCAGGCGCTTGGGGAAAAACGTATTGATGTTCGACATCGAACTGGCGAAGTTGCCGCCGCCCACACCCGACCACAGCGCCATGAGTTGAAACGCCCACAGCGGCCAGTCCTTGTGCTGCAGCGCGATGCCCGTACCGATGGCGGGCGCCAGCAGCATGGCCGTGGTGAGAAAAATCGTGTTGCGTCCGCCTGCAATGCGAATCAGGAACGAAGCGGGAATGCGCATCGTCGCGCCAGCGATGCCCGCTATCGCTGTCAGCGTGAACAGCTCAGCCTGTGTAAACGGAAAGCCAAGATTCAGCATTTGCACCGTGATGATGCCCCACATGCCCCAGACGGCGAATCCGCACAGCAGCGCTGGCACCGAGATCAACAGATTGCGGTAGGCGATACGCTTGCCTGTGGATTCCCAAAACGCATGGTCCTCGACATCCCATTTCTCAATGTCCGCCTTGCTGCCGCCTGTGTCCGCATTTGCTCCAGTGAAACCGGTTTGCTCTGCGCTTTTCATAGTTACACCTGTGTGAGGATGTTGCGTGATGGTTCGGGATGCTTGCGCGCTTCCGCCAGACTCATTGGGCGCACTTCGGTGAAGTACATCCACATCAGAGATACCCAAACGATGCCGAACATCAGCATGAAGGCCGACGAGCGTATTCCCGTCAGATCGACCAAGGCACCGAACATGATCGGCAGTACGAAGCCGCCGAGGCCACCCGCGAGGCCGACTACGCCGGACACCACACCGATGTTCTGCGGATAATCATCCGAGATGTATTTGAACACCGAGGCCTTGCCGATGGCGAAAGCAATACCCATGGTAAACATGATGATGGTGAAAAGCGTCGGATTCAGACCAACGTGAAATTGCTTCGGGCCGGTGACCGTCTGAATGGTGAATTGCGTCTGTGGATACGACAGGAAGAACAGGCAAACCAGCCCGACCCACAGCACCCACCAGGTGACCGTATGCGCGCCATACTTGTCGGAAAACCAGCCGCCGATGGCACGCAATAAACCGCCAGGTATGCTGAATCCTGCGGCCAGCAGCGCCGCGATCTTGAGATCAAAGCCGTATTCGGAAATGTAGTACTTGGTCATCCACAGTGACAGCGCCACATAGCCGCCGAACACGATGGAGTAATACTGGCTGTAACGCCAAACGGTGGGGTCTTTCAGGGCCATTAACTGCTCTTTAACGGACACCTTGGCAGCGTCGGCCGTGTGCGATTCGTCGGTATAGGTAAAGAACCAGAACAGCAATGCCGTAATCAGCATGAGCACGGCATACACTTTTGGCACCATCGCCCAACCATAAGCCACCACGATGGTTGGTGCGACAAGCTTGGTCACCGCAGCACCGGTGTTACCCATGCCGAAGATTCCCATGGCAAGACCCTGACGGCTCTTGGGAAACCAGCGTGCGCAGTAAGCAATGCCGACTGTGAATGAGCCGCCGGCAATCCCCACGAATAGCCCGGTCACCAGAAAATGCCAGAATTCGGTGGCCCACGAAATCATCCAGATCGGCGCCACGGTGCATAGCATCAAAATGAAGAACACGATGCGACCACCAAAGCGGTCGGTCCACATACCCAACGGAAGTCGAATGAGTGATCCGGTCAATACCGGTGTGGCAATCAGAATCCCGAATTCCGTTTCATTCAGACCCAGCGACTGCTTGATGGGAATGCCGATCACGGCGAACATCATCCACACCATAAAGCACACCGTGAACGCCGTCGTGCTTGACGTCACCACCGACCACTGTTTGTATTTTTCCGAAGCCATCGCACCTTCCCCTGATCGTGTTCACGCAGACCAGTCTATGCGGTAGGCAATGGCATCACTTGATATACGTCAAGCGACAGGCCGATTACGCACTACAATGGTTCGATGACGCACTTTAGGAGTGCGCGTCACGTCAGACGCGGCCGTTTGATCCAGATCAAACGAGAATGCGCCGTGTGATGGTATTCGTGACACATCCACAGACAGGAGGCATCATGAAACTGGCATTCGTCGTCTATTACGAGCACAGAAACACGCAGGTCATGGAAATGCTGACGGCGCTGAACATCGATTACTACACCCGCTGGGAAAACTTAAAGGGCAAAGGGCACGGTACGGAACCGCATATCGGCATCGGCAGCTTTGGCCGCTTGAATTCGGCACTAATGATCGCCTTTGAAGATGAGGCGCCGCTGTCAGCGCTGATCGACGCCATCAACAGCGCCAATGATACAGCGCGACGTACCGATGAGCGAATACGGCTGTTTCAGGTGCCGCTGGAACGCGTGGTGTAGCCAGATAGCCGGTGGCTCGACGGTACAGGCATCACGGCACCAAACGACAGAACAAGCCGTCAGCGGCAAACACCTGTGGATGCAATGCGTGAATCATGCCGTAAATACCTACGCCAGCGATAATACTGGCCACCACGAATCGCACACGGCGGCCATTTCTCGTGCCTTGCATGCGCCGAATCAGACCGCCGAGCAATAACATATTCGGCAGGGTTCCGAGGCCAAATGCCAGCATGACCAACCCACTATGAAGCGCGTCACCGGTACTCAGCGCGAGCAACAGTACGGCATACACCATTCCGCAGGGCAACCAGCCCCATACCATGCCAAGTCCCAGCGCCTTGGCGAGGCTATCGACGGGAAGCACGCGTTTCGTCAGCGGTTGCACGTGGCGCCATAGCACAGCACCTGCCGCTTCTAAGCTGCGCACCAGCGGCGTCACACCCGCCAGATACAGGGCCAACAGGCACAACGACAACGCTGCGGCAAACATGAACATCTGCTGCAGAGGCATCGAGCCTCGCAGCATTAACCCGGCCTGTCCGGCAGTACCCGCGAGAACGCCCGCCAGGGTGTAACTCAGCACACGTCCAGCGTTGTAAGCCAGTATGAAATTTCTGCGCGGTGCAGCATTGTCTGGCCCATGTCCGCCCAACAGACACGAAATCCCGCCACACATTGCCGCGCAATGCACGCCGCCCAGCAATCCCGCCGTGAATGCAGCCAGCGCCATCGTTTCAAGCCAGCCCATCAAATGACTCTGGAGAATTTATCCAGCGACTGCGCCTGTGGCAAATAGGCATCAAACACCATGCAGATGTTACGCACCAGCATACGTCCTCGCGCTGTGACGGTTATCCAGCGCTCATCCACTTCAACCAATCCGGCTTGCGCCAGATCATCAAGCTCTTGTAATTCATTCTTAAAATATTCATTAAATTCAATAAGATACGATATCTCGATATTCTGCTTTGACAGTACAAAATTACACATCAGCCGCTGGATCACAGCGCGGCGCAGAAGGTCATCGGCCGTCAATTCCATGCCGCGTGCCACGGGCAGTCGCCCGCGATCGATGCTTTCGTAGTAATCATCAAGCTCGCGGTAATTCTGGCTGTGGGTGGGCCCGATCTGGCCTATGGAAGACACCCCTAACGCCAGCAAATCGCTATCGGCATGCGTGGAGTAGCCCTGAAAATTGCGCTGCAAACGGCCTTCGCGCTGCGCCACAGCGAGGGCATCATTCTCGCGCGCAAAGTGATCCATGCCGATGTAAACATACCCTGCGGCGCACAGCCGCTCCACCGCCAGGCCCAGCAAGCTGAGCTTGATCTCCGGTGCAGGAATGTCGGCCTCATGAATTCTCTGTTGCGACCTGAAACGTGTCGGCAGGTGCGCATAGTTGTACACCGCCACACGGTCGGGATTGGCGGCAATCACACGGTCAAGCGTATGACCGAACGTCAACGGATTCTGTTTAGGCAGGCCGTAGATCAAATCGACATTCACCGAATGAAAGCCTTCCCGCCGGGCGGCTTCAATTACCGCCAGCGTCTGCGCTTCACTTTGCACACGGTTTACCGCGCGCTGCACATCCGCATCGAAGTCCTGCACGCCCAGACTGATCCGATTAAACCCCATCGCACGCAGCGCAGCGACGCCGGACGCATCCACGGTGCGGGGATCAACCTCGATGGAATATTCACCGTTGTCCGTAAAATCAAATTTCGAGCGCAATAAATCAAACAACTGCGCCAATTCCCGCATATCGTAAAACGTCGGTGTGCCGCCGCCCCAATGCATCTGCACCACACGGCGATTATCACGATGGCGCCCAAAAAGCGCACTTTGCATCTCGATTTCCCGATGCAAGTAATCAAGATATTGGCGTGCCTTGCTCAGGTTCCGGGTGGCGATTTTGTTGCACGCACAATAAAAGCACAGCGTGCGGCAAAACGGCAGGTGCACATAAATTGAAAGGGCGCTGCGCACGTCGCTGGCATTGCGTCTGACCATCCACGATTGATACGCATCCGGGCCGAAGTCCGGTGTAAAACGGTCCGCCGTTGGATACGATGTGTAACGCGGGCCATTGCGGTCCAGTCGGCGTATCAGTTGCGGGTCGAATTCAAATGACAACGGTTGCATAGTGACACCCTGCCATCGAAGTGGCGTTTTTTCAGATGGAGTCTCAGTATCTTCTTGCCTAGAAACCAGCGGTTGATCCACGTCAAACACAGCGCCAGTTACTAACGACTAGGCTCGTCACCGTTGCGTTGCAGGAAGCAGGTCAGTGAACTGGACGCTGCGGCGAACAACCAGAACATGAAAAATCCGAGGGTATAAACGGCTGTGCGGCTGAGTTCGACAGGGTTGCCGAATACATGCAAGTCTGCGGGGTCAAACAGCGTGAAGAAAACACCTTCTGCAACACCGCCCATCAGAAACGACGGCCACAATATCCACATCGCACATTTCATGGCACCCTCCCTGATTATCAGCGCGGCGACGTTGGCGACAATGCGATGGTCGCGCGGCCCGGCACCACCACATCCCCCACCAGCCGCCAGGTGCGCTTTTGATCTTCCAGCGTAATCTGCCAGCGGCCCGGCGTGAGGGCTGGAAACGCACTGGCGTGGCCACCACGCCCACCATTGCCGGTAGACGTCAGCAGCAATGCCTTATCAAACGAAGGCCGTCCAGGATGCGCAAGGTGCAGCACCAAAGGGCTGGCTGCCGGCACACCACCCTCCAGCACAACCTCAACACGACCGAAGTCCGGCGCAAATTCGATCTGCGCACGCAACCCCAACTGTCGCGCCTCCACGTCACGCGCCAGCGTTTGATTGATGGCCAAACCCTGCTTGTAATAATCATCAGCGACCAGGCCATCGCTCGTCACCACCGCCAGATAAGCGGTGATCGCGCCGGCGACAACGACCGCAGCCGGCCCTGCCATCAACAACCACGGCCACAGCTCGCGGTACCAGTGACTGGCGTTCCCAGGATGTGCGTTCATGATGCCTCTGCTATTTGATGATAAACCGCGATTTTTCGTCTGCCCGTATCGCGGGCTGCTCGATGTCTTCAATATGAAACATGATGTTATGCGATCCCGGCTTGATTTTTGCCGGATCGACTTCCAGCGTCACCACGATGGCCTGCGTGGTAGCACCTGGCACGGCAACCGGCGCGACAGGCTTTATCCGCATATTGCTCAATCCCGATGCCTTGATGACGTAACGATGCGCCTGTTCATCCGTGTTCATGATTTGCAGGCGATACACATTTTCGATCTTGCCGGCGCGGGTTTCCCGCATCAGCGCCGCCCGGTCGCGAATGACGTCCACCTTAAGCGGCGAGCGCAGCACGAGGGCGACTCCCCAGACAGTCACAATGACGGCAAGCAAGCCGATATACACCAGCACGCGCGGACGAAACACGCGTGCAGCCATTTGCGATGGCGTCATCCGCTGCTTGAGGGCGTTCTCGGTGGAATACCGAATCAGCCCGCGCGGGTATGCCATTTTGTCCATGACCTGATTGCAGCTATCGACACAGGCCGCGCAGCCAATACACTCGTATTGCAAACCACGGCGAATATCAATGCCGGTCGGGCAAACCTGCACGCAGATGCCGCAGTCCACGCATGCGCCCAGACCTTTTGCCTGGAAATCGGCACTCCGCCCGCGCGATCCTCGCGGCTCACCCCGCTGCGCATCATAGGTAACGGTCAACGTATCCGCATCAAACATGGCGCTCTGAAAGCGCGCATACGGGCACATGTATTTGCACACCTGCTCGCGCATCCAGCCGGCATTGCCATAGGTCGCAAAGCCGTAAAACAGTATCCAGAACGTCTCCCATGGCCCCAGTGAAAGATGCGACATCTCGCCGAGCAGTATTTTGATCGGCGTGAAGTAACCCACAAACGTAAATCCGGTCCACAAACCTACGGAAATCCACAAAGCGTGCTTGACGGCCTTTCGCAGTACTTTACCGGCACTCAGTGCAGCACCATCAAGCTTGATGCGTTGCGCGCGGTCACCCTCAACCTTGCGCTCTATCCACATGAACATTGCGGTATAGACCGTTTGCGGACACGCGTAGCCACAAAACAGCCGCCCCCCAACAGCCGTGAACAAGAATAACGACAACGCGGCTATCACCAGCAGCCCCGCCAGAAAAATGAAATCCTGAGGCCAGAATACAATACCAAAGATGTAGAATTTGCGCGCCGCCAGGTCAAACAAAACTGCTGGCCGCGCATTCCAGGTGAGCCAGGGCAAACCGTAAAACAGCAACTGTGTCGCCATCACCAGTGCCACACGCCAGCGCGCGAACCACCCGCTCACCGAGCGCGGGTAAATTTTCTGGCGTATCTCATAGAGCGACGCTTCTGCTGACAGCAGCTCAGCCTCTTTCACCACCTTCAATGGCGCGGTGCGAACCATCGAGCTTATCGCGAAAGCCCATATACATACGCCGTCAGCAAATGCACCTTGCCTTCATCGAGAAAACCCTCATGCGACGGCATTGATCCCTTGCGACCTTTACTGATGCTTTCCATGATGGCCGCATCCGTTGCACCATGCAGCCAGATGTCGTCAGCAAGATTCGGCGCGCCGATAGCCATATTGCCTTTGCCGTCGGGCTTGTGGCACACCGCGCACATCGCGTCAAACTTGGCCTTGCCACGCGTGGCACGTATACCATCAAACGTACGCCCGCCCAGACGAAACACATAGTGCATTACGTCACGCACGTCTTCATCGCCACCCAGTGCAGCACCCATCGGCGGCATCATGCCCTCGCGCCCCTGCACGATACTCAACCGAATGGCTTGCGGATCACCGCCATGCAGCCAGTCGTTATCCTTGAGACTAGGAAAGCCGCGCGACCCGCCCGCATCCGAGCCATGGCATTGCGCACAGTACGTTAGAAACAGGCGTTGCCCCATCTGCCGTGCCTCCGCATTGCCAGCCAATACCTTTACGTCCTGCTTGAGAAATTTATCCACCAACGGACCATAGGTAGCCGCAGCCTCTGCTTGTTCGCTCTTGTATGCTCCGGCAGATGTCCAGCCATATTTCCCGGCGAACGCTCCCAATCCTGGATACAACGCGAGATAGATAAATCCAAATATCACCGTTATCACAAACAGCCACATCCACCAGCGGGGCAACGGATTATTACGTTCCTCAAGGTTTTCATCCCAGACATGCCCGGTTGTGCCGACATCGTTTACGGGCACGCGTTGACTCGAAAATCCGAACAGCAACACCAGACACGCAACGATGCTCACCAGTGTAATCACCGCCACATAGATGCCCCAGGCATCATGGGTAAAATCACTCATGGTGCCCCCCTCGAACATTGACCAAAGCGTCAGGGCGGTCGTCCTCTTCCAACACGCTTTGCGCAGCCGACTCAAAATCTCCCTGCTTACGCGCGCTCCAGGCCCACCACACGATACCGATAAAGGTCAAAAATGCGATAACCGTCATGGCGGAGCGAATCCAGTCCATATTCATGTGCATGCTCATCTCACATTTCTGAGTAAAGTTCCCAACCCCTGCAAATACGCCACCAGCGCCTCCATTTCAGTCTTGCCTTTGACGCTGGCGGCGGCTTTTGCAATGTCTTCATCGGTATAAGGCACGCCGACGCGGCGCAACGCCCGCATTTTTGCAGGCAGAAGTTCCGCGTTGATAGGCTCTCTGTCGAGCCATGCGTAAGCCGGCATATTGGATTCCGGCACCAGATCGCGCGGGTTCATCAAATGCAGCTTGTGCCATTCGTCGGAATAGCGTTGCCCCACGCGAGCGAGATCCGGCCCGGTGCGCTTTGATCCCCACAAAAATGGATGGTCATAAACGAACTCTCCCGCCACCGAGTAGTGCCCATAGCGCTCGGTTTCAGCGCGAAACGGCCGAATCATCTGCGAATGGCAGTTGCCGCAACCTTCACGTATGTAAATGTCGCGGCCCTCCAGTTGCAATGCGGCGTAAGGCTTCAGACCTGCCACCGGCTGCGTCGTGGATTTCTGAAAGTAAAGTGGCACGATCTCCACCAAACCTCCTACGCTGATGACCAGTATGACCAGCACGATCAGCAAACCGATATTGCGTTCGATCAAGTCATGTTTGAATACGCTATTCATAGGGGCCTCTCAGGCGTGCGCCAGCGTGTTGGCCGGATGCAGCGCCGGAATCAGCGCATCGAACGGACGTTGTCCAACCACTGTCTTCCAGATGTTCCATGCCATGATCAGCATGCCGGAAAAATAGAGCACGCCACCCAGCAACCGGATCATGTAGTACGGGTAGGTCGCTTTCACCGATTCAACAAAGGTGTAAGTCAGCGTGCCATCATCGTTCACCGCGCGCCACATCAAGCCCTGCATGACGCCGGCGATCCACATCGCAGCGATGTAAAGCACGATACCTATGGTGGCCACCCAAAAATGCAGCGTAATCGCCTTGATACTGTGCATTTCATTGCGGCCGAATACGCGTGGAATCATGTAGTACAGCGTACCTATCGACACCAACCCCACCCAGCCCAGTGCGCCGGAATGCACATGCCCCACGGTCCAGTCGGTGTAATGAGAGAGCGCGTTCACCGTCTTGATCGCCATCATCGGGCCTTCAAACGTGGACATGCCATAGAACGATAGCGACACCACCAGGAATTTCAGAATGGGGTCAGTACGCAGCTTGTGCCATGCGCCCGATAGCGTCATGATGCCGTTGATCATGCCACCCCAAGATGGGGCCAGCAGTATCAGGCTGAACACCATGCCCAGGGATTGCGCCCAATCCGGCAGCGCGGTGTAGTGCAAATGGTGCGGCCCCGCCCACATATACGTAAAAATCAGCGCCCAGAAGTGCACCACCGACAGCCGATAGGAATACACCGGACGTTCAGCCTGCTTGGGAATGAAGTAATACATCATCCCCAGAAAGCCGGCCGTCAGAAAAAAGCCCACGGCATTGTGTCCGTACCACCACTGAATCATGGCGTCCTGCACGCCCGCGTAAGCCGAATAGGACTTCCAGAACGTAACCGGAACCTCGGCACTATTCACCAGGTGCAGCACGGCAACGGTCAAAATAAATGCGCCAAAAAACCAGTTGGCCACGTAAATATGCGGTGTTTTACGTTTGGCTAGCGTGCCGAAAAACACCACCGCATAGGACACCCAGACCAACGTAATCAGGATGTCGATGGGCCATTCCAGCTCGGCATATTCCTTGGCGCTGGTATAGCCTAGTGGCAAAGTAATGGCTGCCGCCATGATAACCACTTGCCAACCCCAGAACGTGAATGCGGCCAGGCTGCCGCAAAATAGCCGTACATGACAAGTACGCTGCGCCACATAGTAAGAGCTGGCAAACAGTGCGCACCCGCCAAACGCAAAAATGACCGCGTTGGTGTGCAACGGACGTAGCCTCCCATACGATAGCCAAGGCGTCAGATTCAGCTCTGGCCAGATCAGTTGGGCGGCCAGTATCAGACCTACCAGCATGCCCACGATGCCCCACACCACAGCCATGATACTGAACTGTCGAACGACTTTATAGTTATAGGTGTTGTCCTGCATGTAATCTCCCTTGCGAACTTCTGCCTGTCAATACATTCCTGAACACACCACTATCGTATCGATTTGCAGCCTCTTGCCATTTGACATACATCAACCCCCTCGCTTAAGGGGCTGCGCTGTCGTCATCCATCAATACGCGATGCGCGGGACCATCCAGATCATCAAATTGCCCGGAATGCAGCGCCCACCAGAATGCAGCACCGATGACAAACACCAGCACCACCGACAAGGGAATAAGCAGGTAAAGAATTTCCATGGCTATTCGCGGCTTGCGGTACGCTGCGGCTTGTCGCACAAACGTAACGCATTGCCGATGACCAGTAATGAAGAGGCCGACATGCCAATGGCTGCCACCAGTGGCGTAACTAGCCCCATCACGGCCAGCGGCACGGCAATCACGTTGTAGGCAATAGCCCAGAAAAAATTCTGGTGAATAATCCGCAACGTGCGGCGGGAGATGCTGACCGCCGCCAGCAAGGGCTCGATATGGTCTGTCAGCAGCGTAACGTCAGCATTGAGCCGCGCCAACTCGGTGCCTGACGCCATGGCGACTGAGACCTGCGCCTGCGCAAGTAGCGGTGCGTCGTTTACACCGTCGCCAACGGCCGCGACAATGGCACCTTGCGCCTGCAGCTTGCGCACGTAGTCGAGCTTGTCTGCAGGGGCAGCATCGCCTGCATAAAAAGGGATACCCAATCGCGCTGCCACCCGTTTAACACAGGGTGTGCGGTCTCCCGAGAGCAAGTGAAGCTCCGCACCCTGCGCCGATAACGCTTCGACGACTTGCTTCGCATCGGGCCGCACGGCGTCTCCGAGCGTGAACAACGCCAGCCATTCGCCTTCGCTGCCTAAAGCTACGGTCGTTACGTCGTCACTCACGAAGGACAATTCAATGGGTAACGGCAAGCCGGTCAAATCAGCGACAAAACCAGGCGAACCGGCACGCATGCGCTTGCCATCAATTACGCCCTCAACGCCTTGACCGGCGACATAGCGCAACTCGCCTGGTTGATATCGCGCGCAAGCCGGACCTGCGGCAACCAGAGCGCGGCCCACCGGATGTTCAGACGCGCCTTCGAGTGCAGCGGCCATCGCAATCACCGCTTCCTTGCTGCGGCCGCCTACCACCAACACGCCGATCAGGCTCATGCGCCCGCTGGTTATCGTGCCGGTCTTGTCAAATACAAAATGAGTGGATTTCGCCAGCGCTTCGAGTGCATGGCCGCGCGTAATCAGAATGCCCCGCCGCGACAGACTGCCAGTAGCAGCAGCCAGCGCAGCAGGGGTCGCCAGCGAGAGCGCGCAGGGGCAGGTCACTACCAGTAATGAAATGATCACTGGCAGCACGCGCTCCTTGTCGATAAACCACCACGCAGCGGCACTCACGGCAACCACCAGCAGCAGTGCGAATACAAAATGAGCTGCAGCACGGTCCGCCAGCGACGCCAAGTGCGGCTTGGCTTCCAGCGCGCGATCCATCAGCCGCACAATTGCGGCTGCCACGGTCTGCTCTCCCGTACGTTCTATTCGCATAATCAGCGCACCCGAGCCATTGACCGACCCCGCGATAACGCTGTCACCGGTTCGCTTCACCAGCGGCATCGATTCGCCGGTCAGCAGTGCTTCATTGACGCTGCTAACGCCATCCACTACCACGCCGTCACCGGGCACCGGCGCGCCAGGCTTGATTTCGGCAAATTCGCCCCGGCGCAGCGTAGCGGCAGGAATTTCTTCCCGGAAATTCGTATCGGGATACTGCGGCAGTCGTGTGGCAATAGCCGGAACCAGCCGTGCCAGCCGGTCCTGTTCACGCGCCGCATAGGTACGCGCGTTCAGCTCCAGGAAGCGGGTACCCAGTAGCAGGAAGACAAACATGCAAACCGAATCGTAGTAGACGGCACCGGCGCCATTGGCCGTGGCCAGCACGCTGGCGGCAAACGCGGTCAATAGCCCGATGCTGACCGGCACATCCCGGTTCAGGGCGCGCGCTTTCAGCCCTCGCCACGCGCCGCGATAGAACGGCACGGCGGACCAAAACATCACCGGCAGCGTCAGCACCAGCCCTGCCCACTGCATCATCCGTTCAATTCCCGCAGGCATGCCCCCTTCGGCAATGTAGACGGGAAACGCGTACATCATCACCTGCATCATGCCGAACGCAGCAACAAACAGACGCCACAGCAGCGTGCGGCGTTCTCGTGCGAGCATGCTCTCAGAACGACCACTGTCGTACAGTTGGGCGTGATAGCCCAATGCAGCGATGGCCGCCAGTATCGCACTCAACTTCACACGTGACGTATGCCATCTGACGCGTAACCGGTTTGCCCCGTAATGCATGGTGGCGGCACGGATGCCCTCCACCCTCAACAGGCGCTGCTCAATCAGCCACAAACACGCGGCACAGGTTACGCCTTCAATCAGCAGCGCGGCCTCGACCTGCTCAACATCGACAGCGTAGACATAACCTGCCTGCACTTCGGGCAGATCGAACTCAAGAAACGCCGGCGTCACGATATCGCCAGCGGCGGTAGGCGCAAAGGCACTGCGATTGCGATAGTACGAGCCCAGCCCTTGCCCCGCGATCAACCCGGCCACAGCCTGACATCCGAGGCAGCAGGTGTTGCGTGCGGCGCCATCCACCACTACCTTCCAGGTTTGTACACCCAGCGGCAATCCGCAATGAAAACAGGCGGCTGTGTTTGCGGCTTGCCCGGCCAAATGGCCGAACTCGCCGTATATTGCAACCGTCATGAATTGGACAATGGCATCAGAACTTCATGCCGAGTCCGACGCCATATACCACCGGGTTGATCATGAACTTTCGTCCGGACTGATATTGACTATGCGTGGCCGGCCCAGCCAATCACCTTGCGCCGCCGGAGCAAACACGCCCATACATTGCCGATGCATTTTCATTCCTTCTGTATGTGAAAAACGCAAAGGAATGCTATGCAATGTCGGACAACACGTGGTTGACTTAAATCAAAGCGCCTGCGGATCATAAATCCAATAAAGCGCCACTGACAAATGACTTCTGTTACTCATAGCGTGCCGCACACGATATCCGTTCGCGCCAAGACTTGAGTCAGCACAAACGAAAAGCATAAATAACTAAATAAAAACAATAGGTTAAATCACTTTTTCGCATCGCCGTGAAGTCTGAACAAGATGATCATTGCCACCCCGGCGCCCCCTGTAAGCAACGCCATCAATAGAGCGCCTGGTGCCAGCGGTGCAAAACGAAACAGTTCCGCCACAGGCCCTACATACAACGACGCACCGAGTGCCATCAGTGTACCCAGCACAATCCACCACAGCGCCGGATTCGGCTGTGTGAACATCATGGCAAGGGACTTTCCCTTGCCCATTTCCTGACCCCTTCCCTTTCCATCCCCGCAATGCAAAAAAATCAACGCCAGATTGCCAAACACAATCGCTGCAAATCCCAGCGCGCGCGCCTCACCTTCGCTGCGCCCCTGCATCAGCGACCAGCCGTAAGCCAGACATACCGGCAACAACACGGCCACGCCCGCCAGCAAACTTGCACCGACGGTGCGAGCATCAAACAAGGGCTGCGCAGGATCACGCGGCGGTTGTGTCATGGCATCGGCATCACCGGTCTCTGCCTCAAACACAATGGAACACGCCGGATCAATAATGAATTCCAGAAACACCACGTGCACCGGAAACAGCAGCAGCGGCCAGCCGAATGCCAGCGGCAGAAACGCCATGCCCACGGTCGGAACATGCACGGCAATGATGTAACACATGGCATTGCGTATGTTGCGGTAGATTCTGCGTCCCAGCCGCACGGTTTCGACGATAGCGCCGAAGTCATCGTTGATCAGCACCAGTGACGACGCCTCGCGCGCCACATCCGTACCACGCAACCCCATCGCCACGCCGATGTGGGCGGCCTTCAGTGCGGGCGCGTCGTTTACGCCATCCCCCGTCATCGCCACCACTTCGCCATCGGCCTTGTATGCCCGCACCAGCCGCAACTTTTGATCTGGCGTAATCCGTGCGTAGACCTGTATTTGTTTCGCCGCTTCCGCCAACGCGGCATCGCTCATAATGGAGATAGCAGCACCCGTCAGCGCCCCATTGGTGACCGCTATGCCCGCCTGACGCGCAATGGCAAGTGCAGTGCCGGGATGGTCACCCGTAATCATCACTACGCGTATACCCGCGCGCCGACACTCTGCCACCGCTGTGGGCACGGATGCCCTCAGTGGGTCCGCCAGCGCCACAAAGCCCAGCCAGCGAAACGGATACTGCGTTGGTTCTGTCAGCCAATCCGTATGCCACTCGGTATGGGCTGCCGCCAACAAGCGCAGACCGCGCTCTGCGGCTAGCGCTACTTCCTTCATCGCCGCCGCGCGCGCTTCCGCGTCCAGGGCGCACAGTGCCAGCACGGTTTCCGGCGCACCTTTTATAGCCACCCGCTGTTCGCCCTTTGGCGAACCCCAGCCGTGGCAGATGGCAAGAAATCCCGGATGCAGCGGGTAGTCCGCTTCCAGCCGCCACGTGCGCCGCAAGCCGGTGACCTCAGGCGCAATCTCACCCGCCGCCGCAAGAATCGCGCGCTCCATGGGATCAAAGGGATCCACCTCGCACGCCAGCGCTGCCGCCGTCATCAATTCCACCGACAGACTATCGGCTTTGCGCCATACGCCCTGGCAAAACACTTCTTCGACACGCATCTGATTTTCAGTCAACGTACCGGTTTTGTCGACACACAGAACAGTGGTGGCGCCCAGCATTTCCACCGCCGGAATACGGCGGGTCAACACTCCATGGCGGCCAATACGCCACGCGCCCAGCGCCAGAAACACCGTGAGCACCAGCGGAAACTCTTCGGGCAGAATGGCCATCGCCAGCGTCAGACCTGCCAGCACGCCACCCAGCCAATCGCCGCGCAGCAACGCATACGACACCGCCAGCACCACACACAGCGCAACGGCAATCGACGCGATCCAGCGCACCACGCGCGCGGTTTCAGTCTGCAAACCGGTCTTGCCGCTCTCAATCGTGGCAAGGGACTGCCCGATGCCACCCAGCGAAGTGCGACTGCCGGTGGCAAAAATTTCTGCACGTCCCTGCCCTTTGACCACCAGCGTGCCGGAAAATACCTGCCCGCTGCGCGCGCCCGCTGCATCGACCTTCTTTTCCAGCGGCACAGATTCGCCTGTGAGCAGCGATTCGTCTACGAACAGCTCTTTCGCCTCCAGCAGCACGGCATCGGCCGGCACCCGGTCACCCTCGGACAATATCAGCAGATCACCACGCACTGCCGCCGCGCCCGCGATACGCTGCGCCACGCCATCGCGCACGACGTGCGCGCGGGGGCTGGATAAATCACGCAGGGCTTCGAGCGCACGCTCGGTTCTGCGCTCCTGCACTATCGTAATGCCCATCACCACCAGCACGGAAACTGCCAGCACCAGCGCCTCGCGCACATCGCCGAGCACCAGATAAATTGCCGCACCGCCCAGCAGCAACAAAAACATGGGCTCACGCACGACTTCCAATGCAATCGCAAGCGTGTTCCTGCTGCGCGCAGCAGGCAGCGAATTCGCCCCCTCAACCAGCAAGCGCCGGGCCGCTTCGACACTGGTGAGGCCGCTGGTGCTCACTACAGCAGACTGGGCGGCGGCTGGCTTGATACAAGCGGCAATGTCAGTTGCACGACGCCCACATCATTGTCATACGCTAGTTTGAATTCCAGTTCACGTGCCAGCGTCAGCATACCTACGTTACCACGCAGCGCTGCGCCGATGAGCAAACCAGTGCCACGCGCCCTGGCATATTGTATGATTTTTTTCATCAGCAACGAGCCGAGGCCGCGTCCCTTAAGGTCGGATCGCACCAGTATCGCGAACTCCGCCTTGATATTGTCGGGGTCGGCAATGGCCCGCACCACGCCCCAGGTTTCCGCAGTGGGTTTGCCATCATCCACGCTGGCGATGAACGCCATTTCGCGGTCATAGTCAATTTGCGTGAATCGTGCGATCTGGTTATGCGACATCACACGTACGGCATGAAAAAAACGCAGCCGCAAATCGTCCGCATCGACGCGCTGCAGAAATGCCTGATGCTGCGGCTCATCCTCCGGACGTATCGGCCGCAGCACAACATCGCGGCTCAGAAGGGTTACGCGCTCTTCCAATTCACCCGGATAGGGGCGGATGGCCAGACGCTGTGCACCCGATTGCACTGGTTGGGCAACACGGATGCGCGCATCCAGCGCAACCACACCAGCCTCGTCAACCAGCAGTGGGTTAATATCAATTTCCGTGATGGCTGCCACGTCCATCACCAATTGCGATACCTGAACCAGCACGCGTTGCAGCGCTTCGCGATCAGCGGGCGGGCGGTCGCGATAGCCATCGAGCAGGCGCGACACGCGGGTACGTGAAATGACTTCGGCAGCCAGCAGGCTGTTCAGTGGCGGCAGCGCCACCGCGCGATCAGCAACAACTTCAACCGCTACGCCACCCTGTCCGAACAGGATGACGGGGCCAAACACGGCATCCACGGCAGCGCCGACGATCACCTCGTGCGCTTTGGGCCTGATCACCATTTGCTGCACCATGTAACCCGCAAGCTGCGCCTGCGGCGCACGTTCACGCACACGTTGCGCCATTGCTGTTGCAGCATGCTTTACTTCGTCCGCATTTACGAGATTCAGCGCCACGCCACCCACATCAGACTTGTGTGTAATCTGCGGCGAAATAATCTTTAGCGCTACAGGAAAACCGATTTCTGCTGCCACGCGCGCGGCATCTTCAATGCCGACAGCACTGCCGGTGCTTACCACAGGTATGCCGTAGGCACTGAACACCTGGCGTACCTCCGCTTCTGTAAGCCACTCGCGCCCCGCGTGCGCGGCGCTGCCCACCAGATCAAGCACGGCCACCGAATCGGGCGCAGAACTTGCGGCCAACGACGGTGGCGTTTGCATCAACAGTTGCTGATTGCTGCGGTAGGTAGCCAACTGCAGAAACGCGCTCACTGCCTGTTCCGGCGTTTCGTAACAGGGTATGCCAGCGGCCTCGAATATCTGCTTCGCCTCGGCGACCGCACCCGCGCCCAGCCAGCACGCAAGCACGCGTTTGCCTTTGGCAATCGGCGAACAGGCGCGCGCAATGTCAGCAGCAGGCACGATGGCGGTGGGCACGTGAATGAACAGTGTCGCGTCGCTGCCGTCATCC
The DNA here is from genome assembly GCA_947486575.1 of Betaproteobacteria bacterium. GTDB lineage: Bacteria > Pseudomonadota > Gammaproteobacteria > Burkholderiales > SG8-41 > UBA5216. Next base: position 36,338 of record CANKUB010000022.1, read on the forward strand.
TCAAGCAACGCGTGCAGTGCCGCGACATAGCGCGCGACCGGCGCATCACCGATGATGTCCACCGGATTACCATGCGACCAGGTGGCAGGCAGCGCCGCATTGAGTCGCTGCAGCGTAGCTTCCGAAAACGTTGCCAAGCGCCCGCCGCGCAGCGAAATCGCATCTGCCGCCATCACGCCCGGACCGCCGCCGTTGGTGATGATAGCAAGCCGGTTGCCATCAACGGGCTGCGCGCGAGCCAGGGTTTCCACGGCATCAAACAACTCCTGAATGGTATCGACGCGCAGCAGACCTGCTCGACGCAGAGCAGCGTCATACACCGCGTCCGACCCTGCCAGCGCGCCGGTATGCGATGCCGCAGCACGAGCGCCCTCGGGCGCTCGCCCCGCTTTCACTACCAGCACCGGTTTGTTGCGTGCTGCCGCTCGTGCGGCGGACATGAATTTTCGCGCAGCTGTAATCGATTCGATGTATAGCAGAATGGCGTTGGTAGACGCATCACTCGCCAGATAGTCCAGTACATCCCCGAAATCCACATCAGTCGCTTCGCCCAGCGATATAAAGTGTGAAAAGCCGATGCCGCGTGATTTTGCCCAATCGAGGACCGCCGTGGTGAGTCCGCCCGATTGCGAGACAAATGCGAGATTGCCCTTCAGCGCAGAAGTGTGTGCAAAGCTTGCATTGAGCCCGATACCGGGCACCAGAAGTCCTACGCAATTCGGCCCGAGTATGCGCAGCAAGTGCGGCCGCGCGGCATCGCACATGGCTTTCCTGATCGACTTATCCAGCCCGCCGCTCAACACCACCGCTGCGCGCGTTCCTCGTGCACCCAACGAGCTGATTAACGCTGGTACCGTCGCTGCAGGCGTTGCGATTACTGCGAGATCCGGCGTTTGCGGTAAATCCTCCACACTTGCATAAGCGGGCTGGCCTGCGACGTTCGCGTGTGCCGGATTCACGGCATAGATGTGGCCCGTAAAACCACCCGCGACGATATTGCGCATCACCGTAGCGCCCACGCTGCCCGCGCGATCAGACGCGCCGATCACCGCAATCGATTTCGGGCGGAACAAAAATTCCAGGTTACGGGTGCTCATGGCAGTCGCTGCGGGATGCTGAATCGCTTATGGGAGATAGCGCAAATAGTGCACATGCAGCTTACGCGCTGATGTTGCCCGCACGTTGATTTTAGTCAATCCCAAGAAAATAAAAATAGCCCAATAAAAAAATAGTTACGAAATAGTTACGTTATCCCTCGTATGACGCCGACCGTCTCAATACGCAGGCAACGTCACCTGTCCCAGCGGCACTGCGGTAACACTGTTTTGCGGCGAGCCGTCGATCAGTCTGTCGGAGTAGGTCAGATAGACCAGCACGTTGCGCTTGCGGTCAACCATGCGCACCACGCGCAACTTCTTGAACAATAAGGAAATGCGTTCGTTAAACATTTCTTCCTGCGGAGGCAGGCTCGATCCCTTAAACGCAATCGGGCCTACCTGACGGCAGGCGATCGACGCCTCGGCCTTGTCTTCAGCCAAGCCAATAGCGCCTCTGACACCGCCCGTCTTGGCCCGCGATACATAACAGGTCACGCCACTGACCTTGGGATCGTCATAGGCTTCAACCACCACTTTATGATTGGCGCCAATCAGGATGAAGGCGGTGGATACTTCGCCCACCTCGTCGGCACGCACACAGGCGACGAGTGCCAAGGATATCAATGCTGCGGAGAGTTTTTTCATGGGCTGCTTTCAGTCGGCTGCAAAAGTTGGCTTGGGTGGTAGTGCTGCGATGCTATGCGCAACAATCGCAAAAATGCTTTATAGCAGCAAATCACTATTTTTCAATACAGCATACCTTACCCGATCCATCGCGACGCCACTACAATACGCAGATGATTCCCTGGCTAGATCACAAGCAACCGTTTCCGCCACTGACGCGTGCGCTCGCCGAACCGAATGGTTTGCTGGCGGCAGGAGGCGACCTCACGCCCGAGCGCTTGATTAATGCTTATCAGAACGGCATCTTTCCGTGGTACAGCGCTGGTCAGCCACTGTTGTGGTGGAGCCCTGATCCACGCATGGTGCTGGTACCTGCCGAATTAAAAATTTCGCGTTCGCTGGGCAAGCGTCTGCGCAATGGCGGCAAAAATAATGAATGCAATGTTGATATCCGGGTTGATTCGGCATTTGAAGCGGTGATGCACGCGTGCGCTGCGCCACGTGAAGCGCACGGGGGTACCTGGATCAACAACGAAATGGTGGCAGCCTACACCGAACTGAACCGGCGTGGCCTCGCGCATTCGGTTGAAACATGGATTGACGGAAAGCTCGCGGGCGGCCTCTACGGTGTGGCGCTGGGCCGCATGTTCTATGGCGAATCGATGTTTACCCGCGCGACGGATGCTTCAAAGATCGCGCTGGCGCATCTGGCGCGGCAACTGACGCGCTGGCAGTTCGGTCTGATCGATTGCCAGATGAATACCGCACATCTCGCCTCACTCGGCGCGCGCGAAATCCCGCGTGCCGATTTTATGCGTCAACTCAAAGTCTTGGTAAACTGTGAGCCGCCATCTTGGCAATTCGACAATGACTTGTTTGAATGACTTATTTAACTGAGTTTCCGCTGTCGGTATTGCAGTTTTATTCGACTGCGCCGTATCAGTGCAGCTATCTGCCGGATCGGCTGGCGCGCTCACAGGTGGCGACGCCCAGTCACCTGATCGACAGCGCGGTCTACGGCGAACTGGTGCGCGCAGGCTTCCGTCGCAGCGGCGCGTTTACCTACCGGCCGAATTGCGATTCGTGCCAAGCCTGTGTGCCGGTGCGTATCGTCATTGATGAATATCAGTCTACGCGCACACAGGGTCGTTATGCGCGCAGGCACGCGGGGCTCTCCACGCACAGCCTCGATCTGCACTACCAGCCTGAGCACTACGCGCTTTACTTGCGCTATCAATCACTGCGTCACAGTGGCGGCGGCATGGATCAGGATAGCCGCGAGCAATATCGTCACTTTCTCCTGCAAAGCAACGTCAACACGCGGCTGGTCGAGTTTCGCAACAACGGTGCGCTGCGCATGGTCAGCATTATCGATCAGCTCGCCGACGGGCTGTCTTCGGTCTACACGTTTTTTGATCCGGACGTGCGCGGCGCGAGTTTAGGCACCTACAACGTGCTGTGGCAAATTGCCTTGTGCAAAGAATTGGGCTTGCCTTATTTGTATCTCGGCTACTGGATCGAACACAGCCGCAAAATGGCCTACAAGATTCAGTTCCAGCCGCTCGAAGGTTTGATCGACGGGCGCTGGCAGCTTTTGCCGCATTGAACAACATTACGGAAGCGCTCGACGCACTATTGCCGCAAACACAGTGTGGTCAGTGCGGTTACCAGGGTTGCCTGCCTTATGCCGAAGCCTTGGCCATAGGCGCTGCTCAGATCAATCGCTGTCCGCCCGGCGGCACTGAAGTGATTGCAGAACTCGCGCGATTACTGCGGCGTGCACCCATGCCACTCGACACTAGCTGTGGCATCACCAAACCGCCTGCGATCGCCATAATCGATGAAGCGTGGTGCATCGGCTGCACCTTGTGTATACAAGCCTGCCCGGTGGATGCCATCGCGGGCGCGGCAAAAGTGATGCACACGGTCATTGCCGACGAATGCACTGGCTGCGAGCTGTGCATACCGCCGTGCCCGGTAGATTGCCTACAGATGATTGCTGTTACGCACGCCACCACACGACAACAGCGCGCAACGCAAGCACGCAACCGTTATCAAGCGCGGGAACAGCGAATGGCTATTGGGAACAAAACCAAGCCTGCAATCGCTGACGCTGCAGCAACTGCACCTGTCAGCGAGAAGCAGGCCACCGTGGCACGCGCGATGGCGCGCGCGCAAGCCAGACTAAAATAGTCATTTAAACAATTAGTACAGAACCATCAGCGGCCAAACAAACCTTTAAGGCCCTTGATCGCGTCCATCGGATTGCCGCCACCCGAAGGTGCCACAGTCGATGCACCAGCGGGGGCTGCGGGGGCTGGTGCGGCATTGCCCTGGTTGGTCAAAGCCTTTACACCGGCGACGGGCTCTACATTCTGCCGGGCCGCACCCGCGCTGGCGGACACCGGCGTTATTTGTGGCTCCAGCCCGTTAGGCAGTGATCCCACGCGCGGCGTGAGCAGGTCACCGAGCTTGCCCAAGCGGTCTGCCGGGCCCGGATGTGAACCGAACAAATCCGCAGTAGCGGAATCACCCGACGCGCGTGCGTTGAGTTTGTGCAGCACCTCAGCCAGACCGAAGGCGTTATAACCCGCACGCGCGGCGAGAATCACGCCCACGGCATCTGCTTCGTACTCGGACTCTTTATCCAAGCCGCTGATAAACAGATTCTTGAAAAAATTAAGCGCCGCACTACCCAGAACATTGCTACCGGTACGCGCTGATGCAATGTTGGCCAGCGCGGAAACACCTTTTTGCTTTTGCATCACACCTATATGATGCTTTTTAACCACGTGGCCAATTTCGTGACCCAGCACTCCAGCCAACTGCGCTTCGTTGTCCAGAATGTCGTACAGCCCGCGTGTGATCAGGATGGTACCGCCCGGCATGGCCATGGCGTTGATGTTGGCGGCATTTGCAACGCCAAAGCGCCAGGGAATATCAGGCCGCTCACTCTGCGACGCAATCCAGCGGCCTACGCGATTGACATAGGCCTGTACGTTGGCGTCGTTTACCAATTCAATTTGACCCAGTAAGCGGCCCGCAAGGTCACGGCCAATCTTGATTTCTTCTTCTTCGCTGATGCCGGTGGTGGCGCTGGCAATATCTTTGCCGGCGTTGAGTATGCTACCCAGGTCAAAGCCACGCTGCGCCTGAGCCGCACTGCATGTCATAGAAAAAATCAATAAAAACAATAGCTTAATATGAATCATGATTGACTCCTTCAATACTGAATCGCAGTTGCAGATAGGCCTTGGGCGCTGGCAAAAGATTGACCGCCCGCTTTATCCACGGCATAGCTGTCCAGCAGCGACAATTGCGCAGTGCTGATGGCGGCACTATCACCAAACGCGTTGCCGATGGTTTCTTTGTCAAAGCCACGTATGCCAACCGTCGATGTGGTTCGCGTGGGTTGTGAACGGCCAAAAATACTTCCCAGCGAAGTACCACCACCACCACCGGATGATGCGCCGGAACCGAAGCTGATATCTGTCGTTAGGGCCCAGCCGGTGCCGCCCGGCGTTTTGATGTTAAGCCACGCGCCTTGCTTGGTACTTGCGTCACCTGCGGTACCCTTGGCAACCTGCGCAACCGGTGCCGAGTCAAAGCGCGCTTCAGAACGCAGCGGCGCATCTTTGACAAAGGTCACTGGTTCGGCGCTCACCAGAGTCGGGCCGACCAAACCTGCCACTAGCGTGAACATTGCAAACACAGCAAATATTTGGCCAACAGTCTTGCCCATGGCGTGGCGACACAAAATCATAACTACCCCCGGCGAATGCGTTAAATAGCACTTGCAGCGACTTGCTGATGAAAGATTATATACTGCCCGGCGCGCTGCGAAATAACAAACCTGTAACCCGGTCTCCACCCATACCGCTCCCACATGAACCCCACCAAACGACGCACCATTTTTGAGCGTTTTCACGCCGCCAACCCGGAGCCTCGCGGGGAATTGCACTTCAATAGCCCATTTGAACTGCTGATTGCGGTAATTTTATCGGCGCAGGCCACGGATAAAAGCGTAAACCTTGCCACCGATCAGCTTTATCAACACGCCAACACGCCCGCCAGCCTACTTAAGTTGGGGCAAAAAGGCCTGGAGCGCTACGTTAAATCCATCGGCCTTTACCGCACCAAAGCCAAAAATATCATCGCCACCTGCAAAATGCTGCTGAATGAGCACGGCGGCGAAGTGCCGCGCACGCGCGAAGCGCTCGAAGCGCTGCCCGGTGTAGGCCGTAAAACCGCGAATGTAGTGTTGAATATTGCGTTTGGTGAACCCACAATTGCCGTCGATACGCACTTGTTTCGCATCGGCAACCGCACGGGTTTGGCACCCGGTAAAACACCGCTCGAAGTGGAAGAGCGATTCCTGAAATTCGTGCCCGCAGAATTCATGCTGCACGCGCACCACTGGCTGATTCTGCACGGGCGCTACGTGTGTGTGGCGCGTGCGCCCAAATGCGGGGAGTGCCTGATTGCGGATTTGTGCGAATTCAAGGGTAAAACCCGTGAATCAGTGCAAGCCTGAAATGCGAAGGGGGCACCCCACCGCTAAGTGGGACACCCCCTTCACACCTTCAACCATTCGTTACTTGAACGTTACCAACCCCTGCTGCGACGAAAAATAAGCAGCTAGATCTTCGATATCGCGCTGCGAAAGGTTTGTACCCATCGGTGCCATGATCGGGTTTTTACGAGTTCCTGATTTGTAGCCCTGCAACGATTTGACGATGTAATCGGCTTGTTGACCGGCGAGCTTGGGGAAATCCGCGCTTGCACTGTTGCCATCTGCGCCATGGCAAGCCGCACAGGCCTTGGCTTTTTCCTTGCCTGCTTCGGCATTGGCTGCCATCGCCGTGGCGCTTACCACTGTTAAAACCGTACCACAAACCAAAGCTGTGATTTTATTCATGAGTTTCTCCCTGGTCTTTGCGGTTAATGGCCTGCCACTTTGCTCGGACCCGCGCCGTAATACGCTGCGAGATCAGCCATGTCTTTGTCGGATAACGTAGCCGCGATACCCTTCATGCTCGGATGATTGCGGTCGCCCGATTTGTAGGCCTGCAATGCCTTGACGATATACGCCGGATGCTGGCCGCCGATTTTCGGCACGCTGTAAACCTCAGGGAACGCTGTCTTGTAGCCAACAATACCGTGGCAGCCGATACACATGGAATTCAGCTTAGCGCCCGACGCCGCATCGCCCGCAGGGGCCTGCGCCGAAGCTGTGCCAGTCAACATCGCCCCCGCCAACAACAAGGAAGCCGTCGCGATTCCCGATTTTGCATGCTGTTTCATAGTCTTGGTCTCTGCCGTAAAGTCCGTCAATGCTGTTGTTTTCGTGATGTTTCTCAGCGCGATGATTATACCCGAAAATCCGCTTTCGTTGCCGCGCAGCACGCGATCACAGATAATGGACAATCCCTGAATCCGGCATTCCACCACGCATCCCACGCCCTTGAAACCGCGCCGTCAAGACCATGCCTTCGTCTGGCTGACCCATTTACTGCCGTTTCTGCGCTGGTGGCCGATGGTCAATCGCGACACGCTGCGCGCAGACGGAATGGCAGCGCTCGCTGGCGCAATCATTGTGCTGCCGCAAGGCGTCGCCTTTGCCACGCTGGCCGGCATGCCGCCGCAATATGGCTTGTATGCGGCCATGGTGCCCGCGATAGTCGCGGCATTGTTCGGCTCCAGCTGGCATCTGGTGTCCGGCCCCACCAATGTGATTTCGATTTTTCTCTTTGCCAGCCTGAGTGTTCTGGCCGAGCCATCCAGTTCCGAATACGTCAAACTGGCACTCACCATTGCCTTTCTGGTGGGCGTGATGCAGCTTGCCATGGGCCTCGCGCGCATGGGCGCACTGGTGAATTTTATATCGCACACAGTGGTGATCAGTTTTACCGCAGGTGCGGCGTGCCTGATTTTTGCCGCCCAGCTTAAAAATTTTTTCGGCATGGATATCCCGCGCGGCCTGTCTTTTCTGGATACCGTGGGGACGTTCATCGCAAAATTTCTCGACCTGAATTTATACGTCACCAGCGTTGGCGCGGTAACGCTCATCGCAGGCCTGGCTTCGCGCAAGTGGAAGCCCAAATTCCCCTACATGATTACCGCCATGCTTGCAGGCAGCCTGTTTGCCTTTGCGCTCAATCTGATATTCGGCGCTGCGCGCACCGGCATTGCCATGGTGGGCGATCTGCCGGGCAGCCTACCGCAACTGTCACACCCGGATTTGTCACCGGATACGCTGAAGAAAACCTTGCCGGTAGCATTTGCGGTGATGATACTGGCGCTGACTGAAGCCGTCTCAATTGCGCGCGCCATCGCTGCCAAAACGGGCCAGCGTATCGACGGCAATCAGGAATTCATCGGCCAGGGTTTATCCAACATTGCGGGGGCGTTTTTTTCGGGTTACGCCAGCAGCGGTTCGTTTAACCGCAGCGGCGCAAATTTCGAAGCGGGTGCGCGCACACCACTGGCTGCGGTAGGTTCAGCGCTGATACTGATATTCATGCTGCTGGTGTTGGCGCCGCTGTCGAACCATTTGCCGCTTGCGGTGATGGGTGCCATTCTGTTTTTGGTCGCCTACGGCCTGATTGATATCCCTCAAATGCGCGCCGTGGTGCGCACCAGTCGCCGCGAAACCGTGGTGATGCTGGTGACGTTTTTGTCTGCCTTGCTGGTACATCTGGAGTTCGCCATTTACGCGGGTGTTTTGCTATCGCTGATTCTGTATCTGATGCAAACCGCGCGCCCACGCATACTCGATGTTAAACCTGACCCGCAACCCGGCAGCTATCACTTCACCGCCGATACCGGGCTGCCCGACTGTCCGCAACTTAAAATGCTGCGCATTAACGGCGAGGCGTTCTTTGGCGCAGTCGATCACATCCAGACCCACATGGAACAGGTGGACGAACAAACGCCCACGCAAAAGCATCTGCTGATCGTCGCCAGCGGCATCAATTTCGTCGATATCGCTGGCGCAGAAGCGCTCACCCACGAGGCGCACCGCCGTCGCCGAATGGGTGGCGATCTGTATTTTTATCGTATGAAAGATTCCGCCCGGCAGTTTCTGGAACGCGGCGGCTACATGAACGATATCGGTCGCAAAAATGTGTTCGACGTGCGTGACATACCGCTGGACACGATCTATCCCAAGCTCGACAACACGATTTGCCAGCATTGCACGCTGCGAATTTTCACCCAGTGTAAAGATAAACTGCCTAATGGTGAGCCACGCGATAAACCGCGTGCTGAACCGCAGCAAGAAACGTTCACCTTAACGCCCTCATCGTAAATACAGCATGGCGAACCGCCTGACCAAAATCTACACCCGCACAGGTGATAAAGGTGACACCGGCCTGGCCGATGGATCACGCGTGGCCAAAGATGCCCCACGCATTGAGGCGATGGGCGAAATCGATGAATTAAACAGCGCCATTGGCGTATTGCTATGCGAAGCGCTGCCTGACGATTTGCGCGTCTGCCTGACCAATGTGCAAAACGATTTATTTGATCTGGGCGGTGAGTTGAGCGTGCCGGGCCACACCATACTCGCCGATTCTCACGTCACGCAACTCGAAGCCGCACTCGATCATTTCAACGCCACCCTGCCCACGCTGAAAGACTTTATTCTGCCCGGCGGCTCGCGCGCAGCCGCACTCGCGCACGTCGCGCGCACCGTGTGCCGCCGCGCCGAACGGCGTGTGATTACGTTAAGTAAAAGTGAAGCAGTGCCTGTGCTGGCTTGCCCGTATTTGAACCGCCTATCGGATTTATTGTTTGTGGTCGCACGCGTGCTGAACCGGCACGCGCAAGGCATGGATGTGTTGTGGCAACCGGGCAGGAATCGTAAGTAATTGTTTTTATTTATTTTTTAGAATCGTCTCACAGCAATTCCGTATCCTCGTGTGCATAAGCGGGCGCGCATGCACACAATATTTTCAGCGCCGCCTCACCCACGCATTCAATACAGTGCGCCGTTCCAGGTGCGATACAAATCGTATCGCCCGCGCCCACCACAAAGTTCTGCGTACCCAAGGTCATAAGTCCGGTGCCTTGTGTAATGTGATAAATCTCTTCAGTCACGTGGTGCCGATGCAAGGCGGTTTTTCTGCCGCGTTCGACAATTGCTTCTGCAAAACTCTGTGCGCGATTACCGCGCGCTGCGTTTTGCGCCGGGTGCATTAACTCGCGTATTTGCGAGCCGTCTCTTGTGATGTACGGCTTGACTGAAGCGTAGGCAGTTTTCATGGCACAGGACGAGTAAAATGTCAGTGAACCATTTTACGGCACATTATGAATAAAGCCATTCTTACGCTGGGCGTACTCGGCGGCATGGGACCGCTCGCCACGGTGGATTTTCTGCAAAAGCTGATCGAAGAGACACCGGCCACACGCGATCAGGACCACATTCCCGTGATCGCCTATTCGGTGCCGCAAATTCCCGATCGCCCACCCGCGATTATTGGCACCGGCGAATCACCGTTCCCCCATATGCTTGCAGGCATACACACACTCAGGCATGCGGGCGCCGCGGCAATCGCCATCGCCTGCAACACCGCGCACTTCTGGTATGACGATCTTTTACAGCAAGGTGGCGTGCCGATACTGCATATCGCCGATGCAGCCTGCGCGGACTTTGCCGGACTAAATATTCAACGCGTGGGCCTGCTGGCGACGCAGGGCGCGATTGCAGCAGGGTTTTATCAGTCGCGCTTAAGCGCGCGCGGCATCGAATGCCTGTTATCCAGTGCGGACGATCAACATGCTCTGGTATTGCCCGCCATCGAACACGTAAAGCGCACCGAATTGGCGCAGGCCCACGCGTTAGCCACGCGCGCCGCGCAGAGTCTGCTCAAGAGCGGTGCGCAAGCGATCATCATGGGCTGCACCGAAATTCCCCTGGCGATTGAATATCAATCATCCGAAGTAGCGGCGCACTGCATTGATGCCACACGCGCACTCGCCCGCGCCTGTGTGCGCTGGTGGCAATCCGAATTAGCCTGAATTTTGCATAAAAAGGGCAAAGAACACCGTAAGTGATTGGTACAATGTGAGTTATTGAGAAACACATTCGTCAACACCAACAGGTCTTTGCCACTATGGATTCTACGCCAGAACAACTCCGATTTGCTTCGATTCCGGGC
>CANKUB010000023.1 GCA_947486575.1 Betaproteobacteria bacterium
CGGATGGCTGCAGATGGAATATGCGCCGCCCGACTATTCTGAAAAACAACTGGACGAGCTAGACCGGTTCACCGAGAAGTGGGTCGATGATCACCAGCGGCAGGCCGAGGCCGCCGGAAAACGCGGGAGAACTCCGCACTCTTGAGCTAATGGTATTCATTAGAAATTCATCACACGCTCACGATGACAGACGTGCAAAACGGCCTAATGGATAATCTCGGTTTATGCAAAATTCGCGCCTAGTTACCACCGCGAAAACACGAATAACCCCAAGGCGTGCATTTGAATGGCAGATGATAGTGCTGTGCCGGATCGTCCACACCGAAACCATAGACGACTGATTCCAGAAACGGCTGTTGTGGAAGGGGCACGCCTTGCGCGCGATACCATGCGGCCACCTTGAACACGGCCTCGTAAGCGCCACGGTCAAAGCGCGCAGCTAGCGCGGGAATATCCAGCACGCCGCTGCCGGAAATTTCGCCAGACGCAATCAGGTGCCGCGCTGGTGTCAACGCCGGTGTCAACACATAAAGTTCAACCTGCATCCCCGCGGCCACCACGCCGCGCGAGACATCAACCACGTGTATGGAAATGCCAGGCACGATCGATCAGTTCAGTTTTGCGCCCGACGCCTTGACCAGTGGCGCCCAGTCAAAGACCTGCTTGCCGACGAATGCATTGAATTCGGCTATCGACATTTTGCGGCCATACACGCCCAGGTCTTCGAGCTTTTTAACGATGCCGGGGTCAGCCAGAATTTCTGCCATCACCGCGTGAAAACGGCTGGCCACATCCGGCGCAATACCGGCAGGTGAAGATAGCCCGAGAAAATTTTCTGCCACCAGCCGCGGTTGTCCGGCCTCGATCACCGTCGGCACATCGGGCGAAATACCCGCGCGTTTGGGCGAGGTAACGGCAATGGCGCGCAGCCGCCCGTCCTGCATGTAGGGCACGTTTTGCGGCAAAGTGTCGATGGCGAATTTCAAGCGCCCGCCGATTAAATCGGTGTGCATCGGCGTTGAGCCTTTGTAGCCAATGTGTTCGATGGCGAGCTTATGTTCGTTCTTGAACACCTCGCCGATGATGTGACCGATGGAGCCGATACCACCAGAGCCGTAATTGATCGGCTCCTTCTGCACCTTGGCCCAGGTGATGAGTTCCTTGAGGCTCTTGACCGGCACCGACGGATGCAGCACAAACACGTTCGCTACCGAGCCAATATACGAAACATGATTAAAACTTTTCACCGGATCGTACGGCGGCTTGTCGAGCATGAAAGGCGAAATCGAAATCGGCGCGCTGTTCGACAGCAAAAACGTGTAGCCATCGGGCTTCGAGCGTGCGGCCTCGGCTGCGCCGATGGTGCCGCCGCCGCCCGGCTTGTTGTCGACAATCACGGTCTGTCCCAGCTTTTGCTGCAACGGCCCGGAGATAAGGCGCGCCACCACATCGCTGGAGCCGCCGGGCGCAAAGGTGACGATCACCCGCACGGGCTTACTGGGCCACGCTTGGGCGTTGGCCATTTGCGGCACAACAGTCGCGCCAACGACCATACATACCAACAACGAATGAAGTCTGCTCATAATAATATCCTTTAGAATCAATTATTTAACTACCACGATACGTAGAGTAAGCCCACGGGCTGCACAACAGCGGCACGTGGTAATGCGCGCCGGCATCCGCAACGCCGAATTGCAGCGGCACCTGATCGATGAACGGCGGGTTGGGCAGGTTCACGCCGCTGCGCTGAAAATAGTCGGCGACGTGAAACACCAATTGATACTGGCCCGTGCGCAACGCGTCGTCTGCCAGCAAGGGCGCATCGGTGCGCCCATCGTTGTTGGTGTGGATGGTTTTGAGCAGCTTCCATGCCGCACCTTCCAAGACTGAGAATTCGATTTTCATGCCTGCAGCCGCCTTACCCTGCGCAGTATTCAGTACATGTGTCGTGAGTTTTCCCATGCCGATATCCAAGTCTTTGTTGCCATGCGTGTTGGAATATCAGGCGAAGTTAACGGTAAAATTGTATACAGTCAAGAAGCTGTGCCATCGATAAACCGCCCTGTATTGGTGCTTCAGATAGCGGCAACGCCCCGTTGCAGTGCCCCACCTTATTGTATACAATTTTAGCAGTATGCCTCCCCGCAAACTCTCCACACCGCGAAACCGCCCCGCTGGTCGTCCCTCTGGCAAATCGGGTAAATCCGGCAAGTCCAGCACGGAAACCATTGTTAAGCGCATCACCGCTGCGTTGATCGAACATCGCCTGCCGCCCGGCGCCAAGCTGGGCGAAGTTGCATTGGGTGAAATTTTCGGCGTCTCTCGCACCACAATCCGCCAAGCGCTGAACCGGCTGGCACAAGACAAACTAATCACATTAATGCCCGCGCGCGGCGCCTTCGTCACCACACCTGAACCGCGCGAGGCACGCGAACTGTTCGACGCACGCCGGGTGATTGAGCGCGTCGTTATTGAGCGTTTTACCGCTAGCGCCACGCGCGCACAGTTGGCTGAATTGCGCGACCATCTGGTGCAGGAGCGCGCCGCCATCGCTGCGGGCGACGCTGCGGTACGCAACCGTCTACTCGGTGAATTTCATGTGCTGATCGCCGAGATGGCCGGTAACGCAGTGATTGCGGAATTGTTGCGTGAACTGGTGCAACGCTCCACGCTGGTCACCCTGCTGTATCAAAGCACGCGGGCGGCGTCATGCTCCTCAGACGAGCACGATGCACTGCTGGATGCCGTGCGGCGACGCGATGCCATTGCGGCCGTGCGGCTGATGGAGCAACATCTCACCCATGTAGAACGCGATCTGGCGCTGCCAGGCGATAAATCCCCGGCGCTTGACCTTCGGGCGGCGCTAACGCTCGCCAGAGTTTGACAGAGTTTGACAGAGTTTGACAGAGTCTGAAGTAAAACCATCCATGAGCGAACATCACCCGCGCTACCTGCGCGATCTCAAAGGCTACGGCGCAACTCCGCCCTACGCCCGATGGCCCGGCAACGCGCGCGTGGCGGTGCAGTTCGTGCTCAATTTTGAGGAAGGCAGCGAAAACAGCGTGCTGCACAGTGATGACGGCAGCGAGCAATTTTTATCCGAGATGTTCAATCCGCCAGCGTTTGCAGCGCGGCATCTCAGCATGGAAAGCATTTACGAATACGGCTCGCGCGCGGGCGTGTGGCGCATTCTGCGCGAGTTCGAGCGGCGCGCGCTGCCGCTCACCGTATTCGGCGTCGGCATGGCGCTCGAACGCTGCCCGGAGGTGACGGCAGCTTTTCAGCGCCTGGGCCACGAGATTGCGTGTCATGGCTGGCGCTGGATCAGCTATCAAAACATTGATGAAGCCACCGAACGTGAACACATGGCGCTGGCTATGGCGCGCATACAGGCATTGACCGGCGAGCGTCCGTTGGGTTGGTACACTGGCCGCGACAGCCCGAACACGCGCCGTCTGGTCGCGGACTTTGGCGGCTTTGAGTACGACAGCGACTATTACGGCGATGATCTGCCGTTCTGGTTGCAGGTGCGCAAAAGCGACAACACACTGGTGCCGCATCTGGTCGTGCCTTACACGCTGGATGCCAACGATATGCGCTTTGCCCTGCCGCAGGGTTACTCGCACGCAGAGCCGTTTTTTCAATACCTGCGCGATGCCTTCGATGTGCATTACGCCGAGGGCGACGAACGCCCGTCGATAATGAGCATCGGCATGCACTGCCGCTTGCTGGGCCGGCCGGGCCGCATGCGGGCATTACAGCGTTTTCTGGATTATGTGCAGCAGCATGATCGCGTGTGGGTGGCGCGGCGCATCGACATCGCGCGCCACTGGAAAGCGACGCATCCGTTCAACCCGGCCACCGCCTATATCTGGGAGTGAGCGCGTGCCCTTGACGCTGGATCAGATCAACAACGCCACGCTCGACGCGTGCGTTGCCCTGCTGGATGGCACCTACGAGCATTCGCCGTGGATTGTGCAACGTGCCGCCGTATTACGGCCCTTTGCCAGTCTGGTGCAATTGAAACTCACGCTGGCGCAGGTGGTGCGTGATGCGGGACGTGACGCACAACTGGCGTTGATTCGCGCTCACCCTGAACTGGCGGGCAAGGCCATGGTCAGTAAAACGCTGACGGCTGAATCGACCAACGAACAAGGCAAAGCTGGGCTGACCGATTGCACGCCTGCGGAGTTTGCGCGCATTCAGCAGCTTAATGCCGACTACAACGCGAAATTTGGCTTCCCGTTTATTCTGGCGGTGCGCGGCCCGCGTGGCGCGGGTCTTGCCAAAGCCGAGATCATCGCTACCTTCGCGCGGCGGCTGCAACACCACCCCGATTTTGAAATTGCCGAATGCCTGCGCAACATCCATCGCATCGCCGAGCTTCGGCTAGACGACAAATTTGGCCATGTGCCGGAACTGGGCAATCTCGTATGGGATTGGGCCGAGCAATTGTCCCGCCACAGCGATAAGGACTATGCTGACCGCGGCGAACTCACCGTGACATATCTCACCGATGCGCATCGCGCCTGCGCGCAGCAACTCGTGACAGGTATGCGCGCCGAGTGCGGCTTCGATGAAGTAACCATTGATGCCGTGGGCAATGTGACCGGCCTCTATTACGGCAGCGACCGAAAAGCGAAACGCCTGCTCACCGGCAGTCACTACGACACCGTGCGCAATGGCGGCAAATACGATGGCCGACTGGGGATACTGGCACCGATGGCCTGTGTGCGCGAACTGCACCGGCAGGGCCGACGGCTGCCGTTCACCATTGAAGTCGTCGGTTTCGCCGAAGAAGAAGGGCAGCGTTACAAAGCCGTCTTCCTGGGTTCAAGTGCGTTGACAGGTAACTTCGACATGACCTGGCTCGAACAGAAAGATGCCGATGGCGTCACCATGCGCGAGGCGATGACGCAGGCTAGTCTGAACATCGCCGATATCCCCGCGCTCAAGCGCGATGCTTCGAAATATCTAGGCTTCGTCGAAGTGCATATCGAACAGGGACCCGTGTTGAACGAAATCGATTTGCCACTGGGCGTAGTCACTTCGATCAACGGCAGCGTACGTTATGTGGGTGAAATTGTTGGCATGGCCAGCCACGCCGGAACCACGCCGATGAATCGCCGCCGCGATGCTGCTGCTGCCGCAGCGGAACTCGCGCTGTTTGTCGAACAGCGCGGGTGCGCCGAACCCAACCTGGTGGCTACCATCGGTATGCTCAATGTGCCCAACGGATCGATCAATGTCATACCGGGGCGCTGCACATTCAGCCTGGACATTCGCGCCACCACTGACACGGTGCGCGATGCCTGCGATGCCGATGTGCGCACGGAACTGCAACGCATCTGCGAACGGCGCGGCCTGAATTTCACGCTGGAGGAAACCCTGCGTGCAGCCGCAGCGCCGTCGGCCCCAGTCTGGCAGCAACGTTGGGAACGTGCGGTGCAGGCGCTCGGCCTGCCCGTGCATCGCATGCCCAGCGGTGCGGGCCACGATGCGATGAAGCTGCACGAAATCATGCCGCAGGCGATGCTGTTCCTGCGCGGGCTGAACGCAGGCATCAGTCACAATCCGCTCGAATCCATTACCAACGACGACGCCGAACTGTGCGTTCGCGCCGTTCAAAACCTGCTGGAACAACTGGCTACGGAACTGGCATGACCACCACGCAATATCAAGCTCTCGACACATGGATCGACGCACACTTCGATGACGAAGTGCGCTTTCTGCAGGAACTGGTGCGCGTGCCCACCGACACGCCGCCTGGCAACAACGCGCCGCATGCCGAGCGCACGGCTGAATTGTTAAAAGCATTCGGCTTCGAAGCAGAGAAGCATGCGGTGCCCGCGCAGGATGTGCTGGCCGCCAGCCTGCAATCGATTACCAACTTGATCGTGCGCCGCAAGTATGGCGCAGGCCGCACCATCGGACTAAATGCCCACGGCGACGTAGTGCCGCCGGGAGAAGGCTGGACGCATGATCCCTACGGCGGCGAAATAGCCGACGGCAAGCTCTATGGACGTGCAAGCGCGGTCAGCAAGAGCGACTTTGCCACTTACACCTTCGCCACACGCGCGCTCGAATCGCTGCAAGCGCCGCTCAAAGGCGGCGTGGAGTTGTATTTTACTTACGATGAAGAATTCGGCGGCGAACTTGGTCCCGGCTGGCTGTTGCAGCAGGGCCTGGTCAAACCCGATTTATTGATTGCAGCGAGCTTCAGTTATCAGGTGATTACCGGACACAACGGTTGCCTGCAGATGGAAGTAACGGTGCAAGGCAAGATGGGCCACGCGGCGGTTCCAGATACCGGCGTCGATGCGTTGCAGGCGGCCACGCTGATTCTGAATGCGCTGTATCAGCAGAACACGCTATACAAACAGGTGAAAAGCCAAGTTAAGGGCATCACGCATCCCTATCTGAACGTGGGCCTGATTCACGGCGGCACCAATACAAATGTGATACCCGGCAAAGTGGTTATCAAGTTCGACCGCCGCATGATCCCCGAAGAAAATCCCGCCGAGGTTGAAGCCACATTGCGCAGGGTAGTCGCCGATGCGGTGGCGCAATCGCCCGGCATCACCATTGAGATCAAACGCCTGTTATTGGCCAATGCCCTGCAACCCCTGCTCGGCAATCAGCCGCTGGTGCAGGCGCTGTGCCAGCATGCCAGCACGGTGTTCGGCGAAGCCATTGAAGCCTCCGGCACGCCGCTCTACACCGATGCGCGCCTGTTCTGCGAGCGCGGCATTCCGGCCGTGCTGTATGGCTGCGGGCCGCGCACCGTATTGGAGAGCAACGCCAAGCGCGCTGACGAACACATTGAACTTGAAGACCTGCGGCGTGCCACCAAAGTGATTGCGCGCTCCTTGTTCGATTTGCTAAGTTGAAGATCTGAGTGAAATTTCGTAACTATATGTTTTTATTGAATAATTCATAAACCAATATCGCTATGGCCGCTTACGCGCTGGAATGGCTGAACCTGCTGGTGCGCTGGCTGCATGTGATCACCGGCATCGCGTGGATAGGCGCATCGTTCTACTTTGTCTGGCTGGACAATCACCTCGAAGCGCCTTCAAAAGCATCTGACATTGAACGTGATGTCAGCGGCGAACTGTGGGCCGTTCACGGCGGCGGCTTTTATCACGCAGAAAAATTTCGCGCGCGGCCTCCGGCGATACCTGATCGCTTGCACTGGTTCAAATGGGAAGCCTACTGGACATGGCTGAGTGGCTTTGCGCTGCTGATCATCGTCTATTACGTCGGTGCCGATATCCATCTCATTGATCGTAGTGTCGCGGACATTTCACGCAGCGCCGCTATTGCCATCGGACTAAGCTGCATCGCGATTGGCTGGGTGGTGTACGACGTGTTATGTAAATCACTTCTCGCGCGCAACAACAATGCGTTGTCGCTGGTTTTATTTGCGCTTTTGTGCGGTACCGCGTGGGGGCTAACGCAGGTGTTTGGCGGACGTGGTGCCTACATCCATTTCGGGGCAATGCTCGGCACCATCATGGTCGCCAACGTGGCAATGGTGATTATGCCGTCACAAAGAGCCATGGTGCGCGCAGCGGAACAGGGAAAGGTCCCCGATCCTCGCTATGGCATCGCCGGTAAACAGCGCTCGGTACACAACACTTACTTTACGCTGCCGGTGCTGTTCGTGATGATGAGCAGCCACTATGCTTTCACCTTTGGACACCGCTACAACTGGGCGCTGTTGATTGCGCTGTCACTGGCGGGCGCGTTAATCCGGGTGTGGTTTGTCGATCGGCACAAAGGAAAGCAATCCGCGTTAACACTGATTGCAGCAGCAGCTCTAATCTTGTTGGTGTTTTGGACGGGCATACCCACAACGCAAATTGCCACCAAAACAACCGCGAGCGACTACACACGCGTTCAGGCAATCATTGCACAACGCTGCGCGGTTTGCCACGCCGCCAGCCCGGTGCAGCCGGGTATCGCAGCCGCCCCCAAAGGCGTAATATTTGAAAGTGAGGCTCAAATCCGCAGTCAGGCTATCTTGATAGCGCAACAGAGTGCGATTACACGTGTGATGCCACCCGGGAATCTGACGCAAATGACGGAAGACGAACGTGCGCTGATCGCACGTTGGGCAGCCAGTGCGCAAGCGCGTTAGCGCTATCTCTCTTGTCGCGCAACCATCAATCCATCTTGGCGCCGCTTTCCTTAAGCACCTTAGCCCATTTCGCGACGTCGGCTCTTAGAAATTCGCGGAACTTCTCCGGCGTGCTGGTAACGACTTCAGCGCCCTCCGAACTCACCTGATCACGAAACGCTGGCTGCTGCACAATACGTACGATCTCGGTGTTTAGTCGACTGAGTATCGGTGCGGGTAGCCCGGCAGGGGCGAGCAGCCCGTACCAGCCCACGACCTCGTAGCCGGGCAATATTTCATTCATGGTCGGCACCTGCGGCAGGCCCGGTACCCGCTTTAGGGATGTTACGGCAACCGCTTTCAGCCGCCCACCCCGCAGAAACGCCTGCGCCGTCTGCATGCCGGTAAAATTGTACTGGTAGTTGTTGGCCACTAGGTCAATCAAAGCTGCGCCAGAGCTCTTGTAGGGGATGTGCTGCGCCTTGATACTCGTCATCACCTTGTACAGTTCACCGGCGAGGTGACCGCCACTGCCATTTCCCGCCGAACCAAAATTGAGCGCCCCTTTGTAATTTTTCGTCCAGTCGATAAATTCACGCACGTTGTTTACCGGCGTCGTGGGGTGGACGACCAGAATCAACGCCGCCTCGGTAACCTGGGTAATCGGCGTGAAATCATCCACCGTGCGATACGGCAGCTTCGGCACGAGGGATGCGTTGACTGTGTGCTGCGTATAGGTCATGAACAGCGTGTAGCCATCTGGCGGCGCCTTGGCGGCCAGATCAGCCGCTATAACGCCACCACCACCCGCACGATTGTCGACAACGATCTGCTTTTTGAAAACTTCCGCCAGACTCGTGCCGATTCTGCGCGACAAAATATCGGGCGTGCCGCCCGGCGCACCCACCGAGATCAAGCGGATTGGCCGTTCGGGATAGGCTGCGGCGGCGCTGATCGTCCAACCGGCTGCAACACATACCATGAGCAGATGTAATCGAGACGAATTAATAAAGCCACTCAACATGGTTCGATCCTTTTGCGATTGCGCGGACTGTTGCTTAATCAATCGCCGAGTGCACCAGATTTGCCACAACATCCAGCCGTCGACTGTGCCACGGATCAGGCTGGCGGCTGTTGCTGATGTAGGTGAACGACACGCCGGAATCCGGATCTGCCCAACAGTAGGACGTGCCCACGCCGCCATGACCAAAGGTGCGCGGTGAGCCTATCGCACCCAGCCCGCGAATCTTGTCGCTCACGCCGCGCGTGTGTACACCGAGGCCACGATGCATGGGCAGGCCCATGCCGCCATCCACCATGTCGCCCGTATGGTTGCGCGTAACAAACTCCACCAGCCGCCGCGAGAATACGCGCGCGCCATTCAGCGTGCCGAAATTCGCCATCACCTGATACAACGCTGCCATGCCGCGCGCCGTGGCGTAACCACCGCTGCTGGGCACACCGGCGCGGCGGAACGGTGCGGTGTTTTCGTCTTTGAGCGCGTGCTGTTTGCCACTGGCATCCGGCTCGTACATGGATGCGGCGCGTGTGTGTTCGGTATCGGGCATGCCAACATAAATATCGCGCGCAAGGCCCAATGGTTCAAGAATGCGCTGGCGCAGAAAGTCACGGTAGTCGATGCCGCTCACCGTTTCAATCAGCGCCGCAGCCACCCACAGCGCACTGCGCCCGTGATAATGCAGGCGCGTACCGGGCGTCCATTCGAGCGTGAAGTTGCACACCTGCTTGCGCATCTCGGCGTGATCAGTCCATACCGCTGGCGTCACGTTTTGGCTGGGAAACCCCGCACGGTGGCTCAACACCTGCGCGATCGTGATATCGCCTTTGCCGTGCTGCGCAAATTCGGGCATATGTTCGGCAACGCGGTCGTTGAACGTGAGCAAGCCGTCTTCCACCAGCGCCCATATGCCCATCGCAGTAACCACTTTGGTATTCGAAAACAGCAGCCATAGCGTATCGTCACTCGCGGCTTTGTTACCTTCAATCGACGCCTGACCGAAGGTTTCAAACAGTGCCAACTGGCCGTGGCGTGCCAGCGCAATTTGCGCGCCGGGGTAGCGTCCGTCGGTGATGTGTTTCTGGATCACACCGCGCAATTTCGCCAGCGCCGGTTCATGAAAACCGAGTTGCTTCGGCGTTGCCGATGCGAGTGGATACATCAAGTGAACCGCGTCACCAGACTTTTTACCTGTGGCCATATCATTCATTTCAATCGCTCCCTCAATTAAAAATCATTCAGCTTTCGATCCTGCCGCCTTGAACACTTTTTTGCGCGTTTCTATCTCCGAGCGAATCATGCCCCCAAAGTCTGCGGGTGATGTCCATTTCGCAGCACCGCCGATGCCGACGATGCGCTCTTTCACGTCGGGCATATCGAGTATGCGCGCCATTTCTTTGGAAATCTTTTCGACAATGGGGCGGGGCGTATTGCCGGGTGCGAGCATGCCATACCAGCCATCGTATTCAAATTCGGGCAGCCCGGCCTCAGCAGGCGTAGGCGTATCAGGCAACAGCGGCGCACGCTGCTTGCTGGTCACCATCAATGCGAGGATGCGCCCGTCGCGCGCCAGGGGCAAGGCCACCAGCACCGGTGGCAGATAAAAATTTACGCGCCCGGCGAGCGTGTCATTCAGCGCTTCCGGCACGCCCTTGTACGGCACGTGCGTCGCATCAAACTTTGCTGCCAGCCGAAACAGTTCAGCACCGTAATGCGTGCCGCTGCCGATGCCGGTGGAGCCGTAGGTCATATGCCCTGGCTTTTGCCGCGCCAGCGCAATCAGTTCCTTGGTGGTTTTCACGCCGAGCGCTGGCGCGACCACCAGCACCAGCGGATTGCTGATCACTTGCGTGATCGGCGCGAAATCCTTAATCGTGTCGTACGGTAGCTTCGGGTAAATCGACGCCGCGCCCGCAAGGCCCGACGACGTCAGCATCAGCGTGTGTCCATCCGGTGCAGACGTAGCAACAATGGCAGCACCAATGGTGCCGCCCGCACCCGCGCGATTGTCCACCACCACCTGCTGGCCCCACGCCTCGCGCAGTTTGGGGGCGATCAGCCGCGAGAGTATGTCGCTGCCGCTACCCGCCGTGAACGGCGCGACTAGGCGGATGGGACGTGTGGGGTACTGTTGCGCCGCAGCGTACTGCGGCAACACAGAGGCAATCGCCATTACAATATAAGCTATTGTTTTTATTGACATTTTTAATATTAATTCTGTAATGCCAGCGGATTCACCACATTCACCGGCTTGCCCGCAGCAAACGCCACCACATGATCAAACGCGCCGCCGAGATAGCGCTCAAAGGTATCGCGCGCGTTGTAACCGAGGTGCGGCGCGCATAGACAGTTATCAAGATGAATTAGCGGATTGTCCGCGCGTACCGGCTCTTCTTCGTAGACATCGACAGCGGCAAATCCGGGCCGACCTTTTTTCAGCGCGTCCGCCAGCACTTGATCGCCGATCAGCGCGCCCCGGCTCACATTCACCAGCAATGCCGTGGGCTTCATGCGCGCGAGATCGGCGGCGGTAATGATGCCGCGTGTTTCGGGCCGCAACGACAGATGCAGCGAAATAATATCGCTTTCCGCAAAAAATGCTTCGCGTGATTCCGCCACTTCACAACCGGCTTCACGCGCTTTCGCAAACGACGTGCCACGCCCCCAGCACATCACACGCATGCCGAACGCGCGCCCTACGCCAGCGACGATGCTACCGATGTTGCCGTAGGCGTAAATGCCGAGCGTGCGTCCGTTGACATCAGTGCCCAATGTCCTGAGCCAGCCACCCGCACGCACTGACGCGACTTCTTCGGGAATGTGCCGCATCGATGCCAATATCAGCGCCCACGCCAACTGTGCGGGTGCATCATATTTGGTTGTGCCCGCAGCAGTGACGGCAATGCCGCATTCAGTGCAAGCGGCGACATCAATGTGCGCGTACCAGTGCCCGGTCTGACTGATGATTTTGACGGAGCTGGGCAACTTTTCGATGACGGCGCGCGGCATCCACAAGCGCTGCTGTATCACCACCAGCGCTTCAAAACCCTTCAGCTTCGCGGCGAGCACATTCGGGTCCCGCATATGCTCCTTGAAGCTGGTGACCTCGTGCCCCGCCAGCTTGTCGTATGCCTTAAGTGTGCGTGCGGCATCGGCATAATCATCGAGTATGGCTATTTTCATTGCGCCTGCTCCTGGATTCGCCACCGATGCCGAGTGAGAACCTGCTCGCGCTAACCGCGCATCGCCTTGGCTTTTTGCGCTGCGGGTCTGTCCCAGCAACGCTTCAACCACGCCTGCACCTTGGGCCACTGGCCCAGATCCATCGACGTTGCACGGAACAACGCACCGGCAACGTTCAGATCACCCACCGAAAACGCTGGCCCTGCGAGCCACTCGGATTTTGCCAAGGCGCTTTCCAGCACATTGAGCGAATCCACGCACTCGTCCCACGCGGCCTTGGCGACTTCAGGCTTGCGCTCGGCTTCTGGCAGATCTTTGGTATGGCGCTGATAGTTAACGATCTGCCGGTCGAGGCGGTCAGTTTCCCACAGGCTCCATTGCATGGCGACTGCTTCCTGCCGCGCATCCGCCGGCATCAGCGCGCTTTTGTGTTTTTTGGCGAGATAGAAATTAATCGCCATCGATTCCGACAAAATAAAGCCGTCGTCGTCGATGGTGGGCACGCGCCCGTTGCCATTCAACGCGCGGTATTCCGGCGTGCGCGTTTCAGGCGAACGCGGCAGCCAGTCTTTGTGATCGTAAGCGAGCCCAAGTTCATGGACCATCCACAGGGTGCGCAGGGCGCGCGATTTGGCGGAACCGTATATGCGTAGCATGTCATCCTCCGGGTTGAAAACCCGGAGTCTACGCGAGGTCAGCCTGCTGCGGGAGTGCTGCTGGGCGCCATCTGACGGCGGCGCCTGTCAATTCTAATCGTGGTTTGATTCGCTTTTCGGCGCAGCATGCGATTTCGGCTTGCGGCCGGGAGCAGCCTGCGGGATATAGCCCGAGATGCGACACAGGATGCCATCGATCTCTTTACCATCCTGATAACGTATGGAACGGCACACCATAATGGCGCCACGCGCTTTCAGGTCGTTAACGCCGCTGCGCACATTGGCGAGTGACAGGCCGGTAGCCGAGGCGATTTCGGTATCAAGGCGCTCGCCGCTGTTTTTGAGATAGTCCAGGATTGCTTGCATGTCGAATATCTTTTGAGAGTCGATCGATTCAGCTCAGGCGAGGCCGCCTTTGCGGTGGGGGGCTGATGATACAGGATATTGCGTAAATTGCCTAAAATTTCATCATCTGGAAACATGTGAACGCATCGCGGACATCTATCAGAATTCCAATATATTTCTTTAAAAACAAATAGTTATAAAAAACTCTATTATGGTTTCAGCGCCCGATATAGAAACGGCAAACTCACATCCATGCGGTAATCAATATCGGAATGGTTGTCGTCGAATTCTTCATAAGTGTGGCGCACGCCCGCCGCCGCCAAGCGCTTTGACAAGATACGCGTACCAAAATGGATGTGATACTGGTCGCGCCAGCCGCAATCAATAAAAATACCGCGCAGGGTTTTGAGATTGGCACGGTATTTCGTCACGAGATTCACTGGATCATGCGCGCGCCAATTTTGCCAACGGCTTTCTATCAGCTCGCCGGATTCCAGATTGAATGGCACTCTGAAACCCAGCGGCGCTTTCGGATCGGGATCGTAGGTCGCTGCCATGCAGATGTTCATCAGGCAATGGCCCTCCCCGCTTGAGAGCTTTTCTCTTTTCCACACCGAGTCGAGAAAGCGCTTGATGCGGCCGTCGTCCATGCCCTGCGCTATGGCTTTGTGGCCCGCATCTCGCAATACATTTGCAGCACCTGCCTTGCGATTTTGCCCCCGGTATTTTGCCAATTCATTAATCGTATTCGGCCAATCGTGCCAGTACACAAAGTCAAAATACGAATCGCCCGAATGGTTGGCAATCGCGCCCCAGTGCTTCGCGTATTTCATGCCATGAATCATCGCACCGTAGCCGCCAGATGATTTACCGAAGCACCCACGATGCTCGCGGCTTGCCAGCGTGCGAAACTCTCGGTCGACAAACGGAATCAGCTCACGCGTAAGGTAATCCGCGTAATTGCCGATGGCCGAAGAATTGATGTACTGATTGCCACCCAGCGCGGTGAAGCAATCCGGAAAAACGATAATCGCCGGCCCCATTTTTTTCTCGTGAATGAGCCGCGCGGCGCGTTCCGGCACATTATCGCCAAAGGGCTTCCAGTTGGTGTGGGACATTCCAGTGCCGGTGAAACCCGCCAAGTCAAACAAGACAGGAAAGCGCCGCTTGCTGCCCAGATTTTCGCCAAGATCGTACTGTGGCGGCAGCCACACACCGAGCCTGCGCACATGCGGATCGCACAGTGGGTTATCTTTGAGAATATGAGAAAGATGTTCCAGTACAACCAGCGTACCGGATGGGCCTTGCGGTCGTTTGAGGGTCATGACGATTCAGAAGTTGTATTGCGGCGCGCGCGCCAAAAGCCGAGTTTACCCTCGCACGAAATTATAGGAGAAGAATCGCAACTTCTGTAGAATTCACACCGTCAACCTACAGCGCACAAAAGAACAATGACCGCCATCACGCTCGACGCGCAGGAAAAATCCCACCCTGAAGTCCACTCAGAAGTAAAAACCACCACCTGCTACATGTGCGCCTGCCGCTGTGGCATCAACGTCCATTTACGCAATGGTGAAGTGCGTTATATCGAAGGCAATCCCAATCACCCGCTGAATCAGGGCGTGATTTGTGCCAAGGGTGCATCGGGCATCATGAAGCAGTACTCCCCCGCGCGGCTGACGCAGCCTTTGCGGCGAAAGGCGGGCGCCAAGCGCGGTGACGCCGAGTTCGAGACGATTAGCTGGGACGAAGCCTTTCGTGTGATGGAAGAGCGGCTTGCACACCTGCGGGCGACCGACCCCAAAAAATTCGCGCTGTTCACCGGACGCGATCAGATGCAGGCGCTTACTGGCCTGTTCGCGCGGCAGTTCGGTACGCCCAACTACGCTGCGCACGGCGGCTTTTGCTCGGTGAACATGGCGGCCGGGATGATTTACACCATTGGCGGCTCGTTTTGGGAATTCGGCGGGCCTGATTTGGAGCGCGCCAAACTGTTCGTAATGCTTGGCACGGCAGAAGACCATCACTCCAATCCGCTGAAAATCGCGCTGTCAAAATTCAAACGCAGCGGCGGGAAATTTATTTCCATCAACCCCGTACGCACCGGTTACTCGGCCATTGCGGATGAGTGGATACCCATTCGCCCTGGCACCGACGGCGCACTTTTGCTGGCCTTGAATGCAGAGCTGGTGCGTGAAAAGTTGTACGATGAATCGTTTGTGGCCGAATACACCAACGCGGGCTATCTGGTGAACGATGATCCGCAATCGCCGCAATATGGCCTGACTGTCGCCAACGGCAACACGCCCGCTGACAACCCACATCGTAACCACAGCCAGTTGTGGTGGGACGCAGGCATTAACGCCGCTGCGTCAAATCATGCGCCCGGCTGCAAGCCCGCGCTCAGCGGCAGATATGAATTACCCGACGGCACACCGGTGCGGCCCGCCTTTGCCTTATTGACGGAACGCCTTGAACAATACACGCCGGAATGGGCTGCTGAAATCACCGGCATCTCCGCTGAACGCATTCGCAAGCTCGCCCGCGAAATGGGCGAAATCGCATGCAATCAAAAAATCACGCTACCCTTGCCGTGGACAGATAGCTGGGGCCGCAAGCATGACACTATCACCGGCAACCCGGTGGCGTTTCATGCCATGCGCGGGCTGGCAGCGCACTCTAACGGCTTTCAGACAATTCGGTCCCTGTCGATTTTGATGTCGCTGCTGGGCACGATTGATCGACCCGGGGGCTTCCGGCACAAAGCGCCTTACCCGCGTGGCACCCCGCCGGTGTACGCGCGCAATCCCTTCACGCCGGACGCGGTCAAGCCCAACACCCCGCTGGGAGGCGCGCCACTGGGATTCCCCTCCAGCCCGGAGGAATTGTTCGTTGACGAAACCGGCGGCCCGATTCGCATCGACAAAGCTTTTTCATGGGAATACCCGCTGGCGGTGCACGGCATGATGCACAACGTCATCGCCAACGCCTGGCGCGGTGACCCTTACCGCATCGACACACTGTTTATCTTTATGGCGAATATGGCGTGGAATTCGTCCATGAACACCACCGAAACGCGGCGCATGTTGAATGACCGTGATGAGAATGGCGAATACAAGATTCCCTTCATCATTGTCTGTGACGCGTTTGAATCGGAGATGACGGCCTATGCCGATCTGATTCTGCCAGACACCACGTATCTCGAAAGACACGACGTGATGTCGATGCTTGACCGGCCGATTTCGGAGTTTGACGGCCCGGTGGATTCAGTGCGCGTACCCATTCTGCCGCCCAAGGGCGAGTGCAAACCTTTTCAGGAAGTATTGATCGAGCTGGCAAGCCGCTTGAAATTCCCGGCGTTCACCAATGCCGACGGCACGCGCAAGTATCGAGATTACCCGGATTTCATCGTCAATTTCCAGACCGAGCCGAATTCCGGTCAGGGCTTTCTTATTGGCTATCGCGGCGAAAACGGCGACAAGGCCATGGTTGGCGCACCGAACCCGAAGCAATGGGAAATGTACGCCAAAAACAATTGTGTGTTTCAGCATCGCCTGCCGCCGGAACACACCTACATGCGCAACTGGAATCAGGGTTACAACGATTGGGCCGTCGCGGCCAAGATGCGGCGCTTCGGCGACCCCGTCATGATCCAGCTTTACGCCGAAGTACTGCAACGATTCCGTCTCGCCGCGCGCGGTCACGGCAAGCGCCAACCGCCTGCGCATTTGAAAGATCGCATCGAAAAATATTTCGATCCGCTGCCGTTTTATTATGAGCCGCTGGAAGTCAGTGTTTCCGACAAACAGAAATATCCGCTGGCTGCGATCACGCAACGCCCGATGGCGATGTATCACTCTTGGGATTCACAGAACGCCTGGCTGCGCCAGATACACACTCATAACTATCTGTTTATAAACAATAAAACGGCAATCGCCGCAGACATCGAAGATGGTGGCTGGATGTGGGTGGAATCCATGCATGGCAAGGTGCGCTGCATGGCCCGCTACAGCGAGGCCGTAGAACCAGGCACCGTATGGACCTGGAACGCCATCGGCAAGGCACGCGGCGCGTGGCACCTGGACGCGGATGCCAATGAGTCACAACGCGGCTTTTTGCTGAACCACCTGATTTCAGAGGAACTGCCAAACGCAGACACCGCCAGCGGGCGCATGTCGAATTCCGACCCATTGACCGGGCAGGCCGGCTGGTACGACGTGCGCGTGCGTGTCTATCCTGCGGCAGCCGATGAAGCAAAAGAAAGCTGGCCACAGTTCGACGCCATGAAACCGCTGCCGGGCAGCAGCAAACTGCAACGCCTGTGGCACGCCTTTGTCGCCGGCAAAGAACAAAAAGCAGAAGAAACCCGATGACGCAACTCGCGCTCGTCATAGATCTGAATGTGTGCGTGGGTTGCCACGCCTGCGTCACCAGTTGCAAGGAATGGAACACCTCCGGTGTAGCAGGTTCGCTGTCCGACGAAAATCCGTATGGCAAAGACCCCAGCGGTACTTTCTTCAACCGCGTTCAGACGTTTGAAGTGGGTACATTTCCAGATACACAAACCGTGCATTTCCCCAAATCGTGTCTGCATTGCGAAGACCCGCCGTGCGTGCCGGTGTGCCCCACCGGCGCCAGCTACAAGCGCGAGAGCGACGGATTGGTACTGATCGACTACGACAAGTGCATCGGCTGCAAATATTGCGCCTGGGCCTGCCCGTACGGCGTGCGCGAGCTGGATGAAAACCAGAAGGTGATGAAGAAATGCACGATGTGTGTTGACCGCATCAACGACACTAGCCTGGCCGACGAGCAACGTAAACCCGCCTGCGTGCTGGCCTGCCCCACCAACGCCCGGCTCTACGGCGACATCCACGACCCGGAATCCATCGTCTCCAAAGCCATTCGTGAGAACGGCGGCTATCAATTGATGCCGGAGTGGGAAACCAAACCGGCCAATCACTATTTGCCGCGCCGCAGCGCCTCTGCCATCGACAATGAATTGAGTAGCAAGGTGGAGCAACAGCGGCCCAATAGCCTGAGGGCGACTGACGCCTCCTCTAAACCATAAGCTGAGCCATGAATCCCGCATTTTCCGTTATTTTTCTCACTACCTTGATCGGCGCGGGGCAAGGGTTGTTTCTCGCGCTGGTCGCCGTCGAATGCGGCCTGATCGGTTCCGCACTGGCGACAGGCACGGCATTGCTGGTACGGGGCGACGCCATCGCGCTACTCCTGCTAGTCGCTGGACTTATTGCCTCGTTTTTTCATCTGGGGCATCCCGAACGCGCGTGGCGGGCTGTTGCGATGTGGCGCACCTCGTGGCTATCGCGCGAAGTCATCGTGCTGCCGGTCTTTATGGCGGTGGTCGCGCTGCACGGCTGGGGCCATTACGCTGGCGTCAATCTGGCCTCTGCATTGGGCATTACCGGAGTCGTGCTGTGTTTTGCACTGTTTTATATCACCGCCATGAACTATGTGTGCATCAAGTTTTTGCAGGAATGGGCCACGCCGCTGACGATCGTGAATTACACATTACTAGGCTGTGCATCCGGCTTCACCCTTGCTACTGCGTTGGCGGCCGCCATGGAGCCATCGCTTGCGCCGGCTATCGCACGGTGGGCTCTCATCCTGACCCTCGCGGCGGCGGCCTCGCGCATAGCGTCCCTCGTGCGCAACGCGGGCCTGCGGCCTAAATCAACGCTGCAAAGTGCCATCGGCATTCCGCACCCACGCATTGTGCAAAAGTCACAAGGTTTTATGGGCAGCTCATTCAATACACGTGAATTTTTTCACGGCAAAACGCGGCAAGTAGTACAAGGCGCGAAGTGGGGGTTTTTGCTACTGGCTTTCGTGATGCCCGTAATGCTGCTGACTTTGGCCGATGCTGAGCGTAATGGTGCTATCGCTATCGCGACTTTCGTCATCCAATACGTTGGATTGCTCGCGGAGCGATGGTTTTTCTTTGCACAGGCGCGACACCCGCAGAATTTGTATTACCAGGCGACCTCATAGGGCCGATCCGTTGACG
Organism: Betaproteobacteria bacterium; assembly: GCA_947486575.1. Taxonomy (GTDB): domain Bacteria; phylum Pseudomonadota; class Gammaproteobacteria; order Burkholderiales; family SG8-41; genus UBA5216. The sequence continues at coordinate 19,356 of CANKUB010000023.1, forward strand.
GCGCCGCCACATCCGCGCCGCTACTTTTACGCCACCCTCGTGAACCAGCGACGTGCGGCATATGCACGTTTTCTACTACGGCGAATCCACGGTGGCTGATGTGTTGCGAGCTGCGACAAAGCCGCAAAAATCCAATTCAGAGTCGGCGAACACTCCCGCGTGGCATTGATGGTCAATACCGAGAGATAAGCCCGTTTGATTGAAATTTTCCGTAATCCGCAGCTCGCTTTTCAAAATATGCTATCCCATTGATTTAAAAGGCGTTGTTTCATTTACGCAACAAAGCCAGAGATTTTCCACCTTGCAATCAAAAGCATTTTGACACTGCCATCACATATCCTTAGGATTTACTATAACAAACACCTTTAAGATATTGATTTTATGGAATTCATACGTTTTTTCCTGTGCGGGAAAATAAAAAGCAGCCATTTCCTGGGCGTGCTGTTTTTGCTTGCCTGCGCGATTAATGGCAGCGGATTCTCCCTCGCAGCAGATGAACTACGTTGGTATGGCGGGATCGGGATCGGCCAGTCACGCGCAAAGTTTAACGACGCTGGGATAAGCAATACTTTGCTCGCTGCAGGGGCCGCTACAGCCACAACGACAGCCAAGGACGAGCGCGACACCAGCTACAAACTTTTTACGGGCTACCAATTCAACAGGCACTTCGCGCTGGAAGGTGGCTATTTCGACCTGGGCCGATTCAATTACACGTCGACTACCACCGGACCAGTGGGCTCTCTTTCCAACAATACAAAGGCTCAGGGCGTCAATATCGACGCGGTCGGCACACTTCCCATCGCCAAGAATTTTTCTGCAATTGGCCGGGTGGGTGCACATAGCACTAAGACTAGGGATTCCTACGCGGGAAGCGGCGGCATTACAGTATTGAATCCGGCTGATCGGTGGGATACAAACTACAAACTTGGCGTAGGGCTGCAATACGATATAACGAAATCTTTCGCCGTTCGCGGCGAGATGGAGCGCTACCACATCAACGACACTGCCAGCGACCGTCGCGACACCGACGTTTACTCTGTAGGCATAATCCTGAAGTTCCGATAACAATTTTGCAGAACTAAGAGTCAGCGCCCGGTCAAATCAACGATCACGCCTGTATTCCCGGACTTTTGTCGATTACGGTACGCAAGGTATTTTTTCCCGCATTGACTAGCTGTACCATCGGCAATTTCGAAAAAATGCAAACAGATGTCATTCATGCTCAGGCAATGAGAAAACTCGTCCGGATTGTCAGCATCACCATCATTGCGGTTATTGTTGCCTGTTTTGGCGGTTGCGCACAGTCCCCCTCGCAGACCAGCGGCGTGCAGCGCATGTACGTCTTCAACTGCGGCGAATCCACAGTCAGCGATATGTCACGCTGGACGCCGGGTGTCAACATCGGCAAGCCCGGCGAATTCAGCGCCAACTGTTACCTGATTCAACACGCTCGTGGTTGGTTGATGTTCGATTCCGGCATCAACGATAACGTCGCCACCATGCCCAAGGGTTTTCAGCGCGGCAAGGATTCGCCGCGCTATATCCTGCGCAAACCCCTGCGTGTTCAGCTTTCTGAAATTGGCGTCGATCCTGCGCAGGTTACACATGTCGCGTTTTCACACACGCATGGCGATCATGTGGGCAATGGCAATTTATTCAGCAAGGCCACGCTGCATATTCAACAGGCTGAATACGACATTGCATTCGGCTCTGCAGCCGTGTCGAAATGGAACTTCGAAGTCACCAGTTACGACAAGCTCCGCGCCAATCCTATTGTAAAATTAAACGGCGACCATGACGTTTTTGGTGACGGCACGGTGCGGCTCATATCCACCCCTGGACACACCCCCGGGCATCAGTCACTATTTGTGCGTCTGCCTCAACGCGGGCCGGTGATTTTGACGGGCGACATGGTTCATTTGCAGGATAACTGGGTTAATCGCCGTGTGCCCGCATTCAATTTCAATCGCGAACAAAGCTTACAGTCCATGGAGAAGATTGCCGCGCTGATGAAAGCGACCGGCGCGCAGTTGTGGATCAATCACGACAAGACGCAAAGCGACCAGATACCCAAAGCACCCGCCTATCTTCAATAACCGGCAAAAAGCAAGATTCACTCATACCAATACAAGGGAGATCGCCATGCGTTTTTGGATAAGCGTATTTGCGACGGGGGCAATGCTCGCAACACTGATAGCCCCTGCGACCGCACAGCAGAAATTTCCGCTCGCCGCCCCAGCCGGGGTAGACAGCAAGGCGCGCGATGCCGCTCCGCCGGGTGCTGTGAATCAGGGGCCCTACGACATGTCGCAGTGGAAATACGGCACCGGATTCAACCCGCCACCCGGTGCAAAAATCTGGAACCCGGCCAAGATCAAACTGATGCAGGGTGGCAAAGTCGTTGGCGGCACGGTGCGCGGCGTGCGCGATCCCAGCACCTATTGCGCCATGGCGAACGCAGGCTACGATTTTATCTGGACAGAGATGCAGCACGAACCGTCGAACTGGCGCGATGTCGCCAACGCATGGCGTACCTGCCCGCGCGCCAAGGCGGTTCCCGGCGTGCGCGTGGCCTACGTCGATGAACGCGAAATCGCTCATGCGCTCGACAGTGGTGCGCTGGTATTGGTAGTGCCCACCATCGACACCGTGGAAGAAGCCAAAGAGGCGATCAAGTGGGCCTACTTCCCGCCACTCGGCAGCCGCAGTCAGGGTGGCGGTCCGGCATTCGAGCCGGACATGTGGGGCGGTGTGCCGGGCGGCTATCGCAATACCATCAACGACAATCTCGTGCTGATACTGATGATTGAAACGCTTGAAGGCTTGAAGAACGCCGATGAAATAGCCAAGCTGCCCGGCGTACACGCCGTGTTTGCCGCCAGCGGCGACCTCGCCAATTTCTCCGGCTACAAGCAGGGCGATCCCGACTACGAGCGCGCTATTAACATCGTGCATGACGCCGCGATCAAGGCCGGCAAGAAACTCTGCGGCCCCTTCGCATGGAAAGACCGTCCGGATTTCACGTGTTTTCAGGCCGGGCATGAAATGGCGCAAATTACACGCGGCGCAAGGGCCGAACTTGGTGACCTCGCCAATACACAGGCCAAACCTGAAGTCGGGCCATTCGCGCCTAGGTAGCTAAGCCATACCTTTCGTGCCTGGTTAGTACGCACGCAAGACAGTAGCGAAACGTACGTTCAGCGCAACCATTTCTTGATATACCGCAACGCCGGTTGATGGGCATCCGTTACGATGTCATCAGTCTATCGCTGGATGAACACGCATGACCGCCTTATTTCAACGGCTGATTACGCGCTTTTCAGGGCTCGCCAGCAGTCGGTTGTTTCCACTGCTTGGCTTAACCTTCGCCTTTGCTGCAACGTTACTGGCGGTGGCCTTTGTGCCCGTCCTGTGCGCACTGGTGGCGCTCAAACGGCGCCATTGGGCGCGAACAGCACTGGGCTGTGCGATAGGCAGCGCGCTCGGCGCAACGGTGCTGGCCTGGCTGGTCGGAGAATACGGGCCCCAATTTATCGCGGAATTTCTTCCCGGCATCGCGCGATCACGCGAGTGGGAAACCGGCCTGCGCTGGGTGGATCAATACGGCTTTGTTGCGCTGATCGCAGTGGCGGGCTTGCCCCTGAGCCAGACGCCAGTGCTGTTGGTATGCGCACTAATGGGCATGCCGCTGCCAACCGTGTTTGCCTCTATTTTCATCGGCAAGCTCCTAAAATATCTGGTCAGCGCAGCCTTTGCAGCCACAGCGCTGGAGCATGTGCTCCTGCGCACACGAAGCACTGAAAACAGCAGCAAACCCCATGCGTCGAATCCATAAAACAGTATATATAATCAATTAGTTACAAGCAATCATCGAATGGCCTGATACGCTGTTGTCAGTTCGCATTGATCCCGACTTCGTGCGGAATCCCCCCCATTTTTTCCGCTCTTATTCCACCAATTTCAGAATTTCTGCGCGCACCTGGGCCCACGCGATCGCTTGTGCATCTACGATTTCAAAGTGGCCGGCCTTTTCGATAAGCATTAGCTTTGCGTCATCGCCTTTCTTCTGCGCAGCTTCAACGTAACTCGTCGCCATCACCGTGGGAACAATCCGGTCAGCATCGCCGTGCACGATAATTTGCTTGATTGCACCGAGCGGCAGCAGTTCCAGCGGCGAATGTTGCGCATACAATGCGCCCTGCTCTCGTGCAGTCCCGCCCATCAGCATCTGAACGCTGGCATCACACGCTGTCCCGGTACGCCGTAAGTCCGTAATGGCGGCAAGTGCGACAACACCACGCCAGCGCAACGCACCTTTCGGTGCAGCCTTGTCAAATAACGTGTCAGCCAATCGCAATGCCAAATGCCCGCCTGCTGAATGCCCGATGACGACAATGCGCTGCAAATCGAGCGAATAATTTTTTGCCAGTGTTTCTAAATGGCGAACGCCAAGTTGAACGTCATGGAACGTGCCAACGATGCCACCGCCCGGATTGCCTACGCGACGATATTCGAGATTCCACGTCGCGATCCCCTGCGCGGCCAAATCAGCCCCAACGTGCCCCATATAGCCCAAACCGTATTCGGCCATCCAGCACCCACCGTGCAACATGACGACAACGGGATAAGGCTTCTTGAACGCAGTGCCGTGGGGCAAACGCAACTCGCCAAATTGGTTCGGGTCTTTGCCATACGCAATCCTGGCATCAGACGGCGCAGGCGTCTCGGTAAGAATCGCGCGCGAGTCGCGTGGTTGTTGATAGGCGTAACCGCTGCGCAGCACCAACAAAATTGCGGCAACATAAATGATGATTCGTTTTTGCATAAACGCCAAAAAAGCTGTACGGGAGCGGAGGCGACATGCGCGCCCCCGAATCGAATGCAACTGGCCGAGAGCTGCGCCTTTCAATAACAACCTCGAGTCAGTAAAAAATTCCTTTTACAACACCCGCATGCTTGAGTTTATTGGATCATATTGGATCAAGCCGCAACACCGCCATGAAAAACACCCTGCAAAAACCCCGCATCAAATACCTTATCCGCCATCACCTGGCAACGCTTCATCAGGCGAAATTCGTCGGGCCGGTAATCAGCCAACGCGCAATGCCACGTGCCGAGGTGATCCCACATCAGCACGTCGCCCACCGTCCAATGGTGGGTATGCCGGTACTTGGGTTGCAGCACATGCGCGAATAAATATGCCAGCATTTCGCTGCTTTCGGCTGGCGCCAGCTCATTGATGCGCACGGTGAAGCCAGGATTCACGTAAATCACCTTGCGCCCGCTGATGGGATGCGTGAGAAATACCGGGTGCGGTACTGGCGGGCGTTCTCGTCGCTGCGCATCAGTCTGCGGCGGACGCGTGCTGCCTTTGGCACGCATTTTTTCCTGAAAATAATTGTGGTCGTGCAGGGCTGTCGCATTTGCAAGTTTGGCTTTCACGTCCGCCGGCAGATCGTCATACGCGGCCTGCGTATTGGTAAATTCAGTTCCGCCCAACGGCTTGCCGTCACGCATGGGTACCCTATGCGCCACCAGCACGTTGACGAAGCCCACCACGCGGTTGTACGTCATGTCGGTGTGCCAATCCTGCCCTGCATCCGGTGTGCCGATTGGACGACCATTCTCGATCACATTGGAGAGTATCGACACCTCAGGCACGTTGGCATCAGCGAGTCTCGATATCATCTGCAGCGCGCCGAAACGGGACGAAAACTCCTTTAGGGCCTGGGCTTCGATCAACTGCTTCGAAAAACACAGCACACCGTATTCACCCAGCGCCCGCAGCAGAATCGCCAGATCGGCATCTGACAAGGGTTGTTCGAGGTCTACGCCAGTGACGGTGGCGCCGAGGGTGGTATTGCCCGGTTCGATCGTTAGCACAGCATTCTCCTTCCAGGCATTGCAACCATCGCAGAACCAGACAACCGTGGCGCATAGCCTTTGTAAGGCGTTATATTATCAGACGTGTTGATACACACGGCTCACGTGGAGATTCTTCAATGGCCGCACACACTCGTGCAATACCAGTTGCTTTGACGATAATGGCAGCGGCGCTGTGCCCAGGCATGGTTTTGGCACAAGCGCCTTCGACAGGCTCAGGACACGGGCTTCCCACGAGGCCGATCCGCGTATTGGTGGGCTTCACACCGGGCGCTGGTGTCGATATCGCCGTGCGTTTGGTCACGCCCAAAATGAGCGAGACCCTCGGCCAATCGATCATTGTCGATAACCGCCCCGGTGCTGGCGGCAACATAGCCTCGGAATTGGTGGCGCGCGCACCAGCAGACGGCTATACGCTGCTGGCGAACGGTGCGCCCGCCGCCATCAGCCAAACGCTGTACTCGAAACTATCCTACGACCTGCTGAAGGATTTTGAAGCTGTGGCGCTGATTGCAAGTGTAAGTCAAATCCTGACGATTCATCCGTCGCTACCGGCGAAGACAACAAAGGATTTTGTGACGTTTGCCAAAAGCCGCCGCGATGAGCTGACATACGCCACCACCGGCAGCGGCAGCACGCCGCACCTGACGGCTGAGATGTTCAGAATGCTAAGCGGCATCAAGATGTTGCATATACCCTACAAAGGCACGCCGCTGGCGCTGAATGATCTGATCGCAGGCAATGTGACATTCATGTTCGTCAATATTCTGACGGTGATGCAGCATGTCAACAGCGGCCGCCTGCGCGGGCTGGCCATTACCAGCGCGAAACGCAGCACCATCGCGCCCCAGTTGCCAACTGTCGCAGAGACCTATCCGGGCTTCGAGTCCGGCACCTGGTTCGCGCTGTTTGCGCCCACGGGCACGCCCAAGGACGCCGTGGCGCGCATACATGAGGCAGTGACCCGTGCCACGCAGGCACCGGATGTGCGCGACAAATTTATCGCTCAAGGTGCCGAACTACTTTCGGGCACGCCACAAGATGCTATGGCCTACACGCGCGCTGAAGTAAGCAAGTGGGCCAAGGTGGTGAAGGCCTCAGGCGCGCGGGTGGATTAAAAGCACCGCTTACAACACAACCTTTTGCCGTTGCCCCGTTTCAGATGCGCGCCGGATGGCATCCAGCATGCGATGCCGCCGTACCGCGTGCTCAAAGTCCGCCTCCACTGGCGCGCTGCCGTCATTGTTACGAATAGCTTCGGCGAACTTCACCCACATCTGACCCACGTCGTATGACGGGCCGCCATTGCGGATTTCTTCGGGCACGCATTTGAAGCGCTCTGGCACTGGCAGTTCCTGCAATGCCTTGTCGTCTTTCTTCCCGCCCATGATTTTGCGTTTGACTTCCTGCCCGGCCTCGCCGCCGCCGATCATCATCAATGTGCCTTCTGTGCCATAAATCTCGAAACGGTAGCCGCTACCATGGTACGGATGCACGCCGAGATTGGCACTGACCACCGCGCCGTTGTCGAGGCGCCCGGTGAGCATGATGTTATCGGGTGAAGTCACATCAACAAGCTTTTTGGTGTCGGTCTCGAACCACTGCGGCACCTGCGTGCTGACCACTGCGGATACCTCGGCTAGTTCGCCTGCAACCATGCACAGCGCATCCATCGAATGACCGAAAGTAATCGTCAGTGTGTTCGCACCCAGGGTCACATCCTTTTGCCAGGTGCGATCAGAAGTGCGCGTGAGCACACCGCTGCCCATGTGTGTCATGTTGACCGAGAGCATTTTGCCGACGTAACCCTGCTGAATCAGCTCACGCATATACTGATAAGCAGGCGACGCACGCCGCTGCAAGCCGACCATGGTATGCACGTTTTTCTTGCGCGCGAGTGCGGCCATTTCCTCGGCTTCTTTGGTGTTGGCGCCGAGCGGCCATTCGCAATAAACATTCTTGCCGGCTTCCAGCGCCTCCATGGTGATTTTGTAGTGCGCGGGCACGCGCACCGCCACGAGCGCGGCTTCTACCTGCGGATCAGCGCCCATCGTTTTGACATCGCTGTAGGCTTTTTTAACGCCGTATTTATCCGCCGCTGCCTGCGCGGTATCGGCGTGCGCGGTGCATACCGCGTAGAGATTGATCTCCGGCAATTTTTGCAGCGCAGGGCCATGCGCGCTGGGGCCCCAGCGCCCGCCAGCGCCGATGAATGCTACGCGCAACGGATCATTTTTTGACATGACTTATCTCTCCAATGGATATTAAATTATTATTTAAAAACAGATAGTTAAATTATTTCTTCATTTCAATGAATTCGAGCTGCACGCCATCCGGCCCTTCAAAAAAACACACGCGGCGGTTGCCGGTAACCACGGTCTCTTCCAGTATGCCGATACCTTGTGCCTTGAGTTTGGCCACCACCGAATCCAGTTCATCGGTATCCATGGCAATGTGCTCCATGCCGTAGCATTGCTCGCGCTTTTGCGTGGGGTGCAGATCGGTAATGTTCAACGACAAACCATCAAGATCAACGCGATAGCCGCCAGTGGGCGATTCGCTGGTAATTTTTGCGCCGAAAGTCTCAACATAAAATTTCGCCGTCTTTTCAGGGGTTTTAGTTTTTATATGCAGATGATTGAGTTTGATCGTCATGAATATCTCCCGAATTCCATTAAAATTTTTTAGAACCACTTTACCAGTTCAAAGCGCCTACTTTTTCCAGTTCCTATTGTTCCCTTACCCACGCGAAACACGTTAAAGTCGCGCACGTCCACCGTCAGTATGGCACGGCAATCCGTCTCTTGCGCAAACCACACGAGTGCGGCATCGGTAAAATCAGGGTCAAGCGCAGTATAGCGGGACAGTATGTCCCCCACATCGGCGTAAGCAACCGCAGGTAAATCGAGCACTTTGCATTGCGCCCCGCTCAACCAATCGAGCAAGCGCACTTTGCCTGTCGTCGATAAAAAATAACAGGTTTCGACAACCACAGGCGCAGGCACCAGCAGTTCGCCGGAATAGTCTTCAAGAAAATCGCAGGCAGCGCGGTGCCGCTTGTCACGTGCAATACCCAGCGCCACCAGAAAGCCAGTATCAACCAGCGCGCGATTCACCGGCTGCGCTTACCCGTCCGGCCAGCGCTACCAGCGCTACCAAAGCGCGCACGCAACGCGGCTTTGATGTTGCCGGAGACATCGGAGCCGTTGCCTGTGTCGCCGCCGATAAAAGGATGGCGCGCAACAGTTTCAGGTTCTGCGCGCGCGCGCAGCAGCCCATCCAGCGCCTGTTTCACCGCTTCGCTTTTGGTGACCCGGCGCTTAACGCAATATTCAGCAAGTTCCTGCTCGACATGATGCGGCAGACGGACCGTTAAAGTCATGGTGCTGCTCCGATGTAATACAACTATACCTCATTGTATTACAACAAACCCGGACTACCAAGATAGCACTTGGATTGCATTCAAATCAGCGCGGATTGAATATCATCTCAATTTGCAACCATTTGTTTTTAAAGCACTTTTGTCATTCAGGCTTGATGCCGCCCACCCGAATAATCGACTGAAACCGTAAGTATTCCTCCTGCATGTGGCGCATAAAGCCATCCGGCGTGCTGTCCGGCGTGGATTCCGCGCCCTGATTCACAAAGCGCGTGCGCAACGCGGTCTTGCGCAGTGCGCGCGCGATGTCGCTATGCAACTGCTCGACCACACGGCGCGGCGTGCCCTTGGGCGCGACGATGCCCGACCAACTATCGAATTGCGCTTCGGGCAAACCCACTTCCGCTATGGCCGGCACATTCGGCAGCGCCGGGCTGCGCTGCGGCGTCATCACCGCCAGCGCACGCAGGCGGCCTTCGCGCACCGGCCCCAGCGCGGCGGGCAGTGTATAGATCGCGTAATGCACGCGGCCCAGCGCCATCTCGACAAATGAATCTGTGGCCATTCTGAATGGCACGTGCACGGCGTCGATGCCCAGTGCGCGTGAAAATACTTCTGCTGCAAGATGCGACGCCGAACCGATACCCAGCGACGCATAGTTCAGTTCGCCCGGACGCACCCTTGCATAGGTGACAAATTCGCGTGCAGTCGTCACCGGCAGCGTGCGCGTCACCGCCAACACATTGGTAATCGATGCTACGTGGGCCACGCCAACAATATCACCCAGTGCCCGGTACGGTGGCGTCTCGCGCATCAATTCTGTGATCAGACGCGTGACGCCTATCATACCCAGCGTATAACCATCCGCATTCGCGCGCGACACGCGGGTGTTGCCTATCAACCCGCCCGCACCGGGACGGTTTTCGATCAACACTCTGCGCTGATAATGGGTTTCGAGATCATCGGCCAGAAGACGCGCAAAAAAATCGTCCGCCGCGCCCACGGAAGACGCTACGATGATACGTATAGGCTTCACCGGAAACTCGGCCAGTGAATCAAAGGGGACTGCGAAACTTTGCCCCACTGCGTACACAAAACCCCACGCGCACAAGACAAAATGGACAAAGTGCTGCAAGCTGCGCATCAGGATGCGCTGGCAGGAGACAGGTAACATGGCTACGACATCAAGGAAGGTAGTTGAGGCATCGGGGCTTGCGAAGCAGCGAGCATTAAGCACCAAATACGCGGGTGCCGCAACCCGGCTTGACGAAACTTCACGCGATTGACCGTTTGTCTGTCGAGGGATAAATTGCCATTTTAGTAAAGCATGCGGTTTGCAAGAATCCATATTCCGTATCTGAACTCAACCTACACCCCAGAGAATACACATGAACTACGTCAAAGATTCCGTTTTGGCCGATAGCGCCGTCGCAAACGAGGCGTCACTGGTGCAGCAATGGCTCGGCTCGCTGGAGACGGCTCTTCGCGATGGCAACAAATCAGCAATCGCCAAACTGTTTGTAGCCGACAGCCATTGGCGTGATCTGCTGGCGTTCACCTGGGATCTCACTCCGCAACTAGGCATGGATCAGATTGCTGCTGCCATGGTCAAAGCACAGCCTGTCGTTAAGGCACACGACTTTGTGATCGCAGAAAACCGTACCCCGCCCCGGCGAACTCGCCGGCATGGCATTGATGTTATTGAAGCAATATTCGATTTCGAAACCAATGTGGGTCGCGGCAATGGCGTCATCAGGTTACTTGCAGATCAGCCTGCGAAAGCGTGGGTTTTGCTGACTGCGCTTGATTCGTTGAAGGGCTTCGAGGAAAAAACCGGTCGACTGCAACCCAAGGGTGAACCGTACTCGCGTGATTTTGGCGGCGGCAACTGGCTGGACCATCGCACCAAGCATCAAGCCTATCTCGACCGCGATCCGGTGGTGCTGGTAGTCGGTGGCGGGCAGGCGGGGTTGTCTATCGCGGCCCGGCTCGGGCAGCTTGACATCGATACGCTGGTGGTCGACAAGCATGAGCGCATTGGCGACAACTGGCGCAAGCGCTACCACTCACTGGCGCTGCATAACCAGATTCAGGTAAACCATCTGCCTTACATGCCTTTCCCGCCAACCTGGCCGAAGTACATCCCCAAAGATATGCTCGCCAACTGGTTTGAAGCATACGCCTGGGCGATGCAGCTCAATTTCTGGAGCGGCACGGAATTTACCGGCGGCACTTACGATGTCGCCGCCAAGCGCTGGCAGGTAGTGGTGCGCCGGGCAGATGGCTCCGAGCGCACCCTGACCCCGCGTCATGTCATCTTCGCCAACGGGGTTAGCGGCCTTCCGCGTATGCCCGCGCTGCCGGGACTGGAGAATTTTGCGGGGCAAGTGATGCACTCACATAGCTTCACCAATGGCGCCGCGTGGCGCGGCAAAAAGGCGCTGGTTCTGGGTACCGGCAACAGCGCGCACGACGTGGCCCAGGATCTGCATAGTCACGGCGTAGCCACCAGCATCATTCAGCGCGGCTCGACCACCGTGGTGAGCGTTGATCCGAGTGCAAAGCTCAACTATGCGCTCTACGACGAGATACCTTGCCTGGAGGACGGCGATCTGATCGCTACAGCGTCAACCTATCCGCTGATTGTAAAAGGCTATCAACTCGCTGTTGAAAAGATGGAGCAGTTGGACAAAGACCTGATCGCCGGCCTGATTGCGCGCGGCTTCAAGTACGATCTGGGCGAGGACAAAACTGGCCATCAAATGAAGTATCGTCGGCGTGGTGGCGGATATTACCTGGACGTGGGTTGTGCCGGACTGATTATCAAAGGAGACGTCGGGCTGCTGCAATTTGATCAGATCGAGCGCTTCGAAGCGGAAGGTGCGCGGCTCAAGGATGGCACGCTGCAAAAGGCTGATCTGCTGGTGCTGGCCACCGGCTATCACACACAGCGGGAACTGGTACGTCGCCTGCTGGGTGACGCTATCGCAGAGCGCGTCGGCGAAATCTGGGGCTTTGGCGCGGATGGCGAAATGGCAAACATGTGGAAGCGCACGCCGCAGCAGGGCCTGTGGTTCATGGCAGGCAGCCTTGCGCAATGCCGTATCTACTCGAAATACCTGGCCCTGCAAATCAAGGCACTGGAAGAAGGCCTTATTCCCTAGCCGTAAAGTGCGGCTGATGTTATCGCTTACCTCTCACAAGAGGCCGCAAGTGGATACCTCAGCATCTCAGAATGCACACAGCCAGTCATGGCCCTTGAATTGAAATAAGCCGTCAAAATGTCCATAAGTAACTATTTTTATTGGTTTTTTTAAAAACCCATTGAAAGTCGTAACGCCCTCACCTCATGAAAAAAATCAACGTAAAAATTCTTGATGCACGCCTAAGAGATCAAATGCCGCAATACGCTACGCCCGGTTCAGCGGGCCTTGATTTGCGCGCCTGCGTCAACAATCCTCTGACGTTGAATCCCGGTCAATGCGAGCTAATTCCCGCGGGTATTGCAATTCATATTGCCGATCCCGGCTATGCTGCCGTAATCCTGCCGCGCTCCGGGCTTGGCCACAAACACGGCATTGTGCTGGGCAATCTGGTCGGTCTGATTGACTCGGATTATCAGGGTCAGCTATTTGTATCGACGTGGAATCGCGGAACCGCACTCTTTGTGATTAACCCAATGGAGCGGCTGGCGCAGTTGGTGGTCATTCCCGTGGCGCAGGTTGAATTCAATGTCGTGGATGAGTTCGGCGCATCGGATCGTGGTGCGGGCGGCTTTGGCAGCACCGGCAAGGCATAGCCGCTTACTCGCACTACGCCAGGCGCAATCGGATATCCATCTCGCGGTCAACGTATTGCCATTCCGGCGATGCACGCAGCGCCTTCAGCATCTCGTCAAATGCAGCCATATCCGCTTCAGCAAATTCGAACCACGTAATAAAATCAAAGGGTTCATCCGGCCCCAAATCACGGCAATGATGCAGACGCCGCGCAATCGCTGGCAGATAGTTCATTCCGATAGCGATATGCCGGGATTGGTCTTCAAATATTTTGCGCCGCTCATCCTGAGTCAATGCCCACCAGTCGACCGATTTGCGTAGCGGTATCATCGCCGCACACGTGGATTGTGGCCGTCCCAAACCCTGCTGCTTTGCTACGAGATTCTCTTTCTCTTCGCGCGTCACATAACGTTCATTACTGGTGATACCACGCAGCACCCACCGTCGCGCTTGCGTTTGACAGGTATCGCCCTCCAATACATCAATCGCTCGCGCAGTCGCCAGTGGCTCGCCGGCCAACGTGTTCATGCTCAGCACCTGCCAGCGCCCGGCATCACCACCGGCAAATCCAAACAGCCTTGTTGTCATGTTTAGCGCCTGCTTTTCATGTTGCGTGGGCTTCGGGATGCCCTAACTTGCGCCGCCCTTGCACAAGAACCCAGTGCGAGGGCGGCAGCCTGTTTACGCCACCTTGATCTTGAAGTTGCTCGCGTAGACCGCTGGGTTTTTGCCGTCCCATACCACGCCGTCCATAAACTTGGATGAGCGCATCGGGTCTTTGGGCACGCTAACCTTGACCTGTGACGCTGCTTCCTTATAGATATCAATTTTGTTGATCTGCTTGGCAACGGCGAGGTAGTCCGGATCCGACTTCATCAACCCCCAGCGTTTATGCTGTGTCAGGAACCACATACCGTCTGACAAATACGGGAAATTCACCGCGCCGTCGTTGAAAAATTTCATGTGGTTGGGATCGTCCCAAGTCTTGCCGAGGCCATTTTGATAGCGGCCCAGAATGCGTTGGTTGATCACATCCACCGCCGTATTGACGTAAGCCGTGTTCGATACGACTTCAGCCATCTTCATACGATTCGACAAGGATGCGTCAATCCAGCGGCTCGCATCGAGTACCGCCATGGTCATGGCCCGCGCGGTGTTCGGATATTTTTTTGTAAATTCGTCAGTGCAGCCCAACACTTTCTCTGGATGATCTTTCCAGATGTCCTGCGTGGTAATGGCGGTAATGCCGATGCCATCAGCAATAGCGCGGTGGTTCCATGGCTCGCCGACGCAGTAGCCATCCATGTTGCCGATGCGCATATTGGCGACCATTTGCGGTGGTGGCACAGTAATAATTTTGGCATCCTTTAGCGGGTTAATGCCCGCCGCCGCCAACCAGTAATACAGCCACATGGCGTGGGTGCCCGTGGGAAATGTCTGCGCGAAGGTGTACTCGCGTTTCTCAGCGCCCATCAGTTTGGCCAGCCCCGCGCCATCCACAGCCCCCTTGTCGGCAATTTTTTTCGACAGCGTGATCGCCTGCCCATTGTGATTCAGGTTCATCAACACGGCCATATCCTTGCGCGGCCCGCCGTTGCCCAAATGCACGCCATAGATCAGCCCGTAGAGCACATGCGCAGCATCCAGCTCGCCGTTCACCAGCTTGTCGCGCACACCTGCCCAAGACGATTCCTTGGTCGGGATGATTTTGATGCCGTATTTTTCGTCGAACTTCATTACCGAAGCCATCACCACCGACGCGCAATCGGTGAGCGGGATGAAACCGATTTTCACTTCTTTTTTCTCAGGTGCATCAGAGCCTTGCGCCCACGCCGCCTGACGCACGCCGGGCGCTACCAGACTCATGATACCCACCGCTGCCGCTTGCTTGATAAATTTGCGGCGTGTGCTGCGCGCTCCATCCAGCGGGGAAGATCTTTGGGATACGCGATTGTCCATGGTGTTCTCCAATTTCCAGTCATCAACACAAAACAAAAAAGGGCATTCATTCGCGGCGCACAACTTCGCCACGCATGAACCCCCTTGTCCTTGACCAGACCGCCGTTGGCCTGCTCTACAACGCTATCGAGCAAGTCGCATGCCAATCGAGAGAATATCGAAAAAATTATATAACCTATTGTTTTAATTTATTTTTTTTAATTCAATTAAAAATTTATGCTGATGCGGCCATGCTCTATTGCAGTGCACAAAAATCGCGGTATGCACCACGTCAGAACGTCCCAGTGCATGCACTGCAGCGCTCAGTGCAGCAGTTTGGCGTAGGTGATAACCTGCTCGGCCACCGCGGCCAACGGCGTGCTGCGATCCATCGCCAGCTTGCGCAGCAGGCGATAGGCTTCGTCTTCCGGCAGCTTTTTTTCCTTCATCAAAATGCCTTTGGCGCGCTCGATCAACTTGCGTTCAGTAAGCTGGGTGCGCGTCTGCGCGAGTTCCGTTTGCACCGACTGAAACGCCTCAAAGCGCGCGTGGGCCGCTTCGATAATCGGCTCAATGCGCTCGGCGCTAAGCCCATCCACAACGTAGGCGGTCACGCCTGCACGCACGGCCTCGCGTATGGATTCACGCTTGGCATCCTGCGTAAACATGACAATAGGCCGCGGACAGCTTTCGCTGATCACGCAGAGATGCTCCAGCGTGTCGCGGCTCGGCGAATCAGTATCCACAATAATGGTGTCTGGCGCGTACTGATTCACCGCGTCATACAGCTCGCGCGGATTGGACACCTCCGCAACCACCTCATAGCCCAGACGTTCAAGCGTAAGGCGCAAATGAAGCGAGCGTTCCGTGGATTCGTCAACTACCATTATGCGTAACATGCATTCAAGAACAGCAAATTACGTGCCAATATACGTCTCAATAGTCGCTTACCCAGATTAGCGCACCAAAATGATATACAGCAGCAGCACATTCAGCACGATCGAAACCAGCGCAATCGCCTGCCACAGCGCCGTGGGGCGCTGCATCAGCGGCAACGGCGGCGGTGCCGAGACAGGCTGGACTTCACCGCGTTCCAGCGCGAGCAGCATTTCTTCCGCAGTCTCGAAGCGTTGCTTCCTGTCATGTGCCACTGCACGCAGCAACACATTTTCCAGCCACTGCGGAATATCGGGACGGTAGCGCGTGGGCGGAATTGCATCGCCAAAGCGCGGATGCTGAAACGGCTCAACTTCGCCGTAAGGATATTTGCGCGTAAGCAGGTGATACAAACTCACGCCTGCCGCGTAAAGGTCACTTTGCACCGTTGCTTTTTCACGCTCAAACAACTCCGGTGCCATGTAACTCGGCGTTCCAGGGTTACCGGTCAGTTCGGGATACGGCACGCCCGCCGCAAGCGCAACGCCCATGTCGAGCACGCGCAGCGCATTGCGCTCATCCTGCAACAGATTGGCTGGCTTGATGTCGCGATGAATAATCGACAAGCGATGCAACACGCCCAGCGCTTTGGCGACCTGCACACCGAGTTGCGCGGTCTCGGCCACCGTGTAGTGCTTGCCGCTGTCGAGATGCTGCTGCAGCGTAGCGCCCGCGTGAAACGTCATCACGTAATACAAATGGTTGCGCGCCGATGCCGCTATCGGCACCACCTGCGGAAAATGCTGCGACACCAGACGTTTGGCGAGCCATTCTTCGCCGAGCAAACCTTCACAGCTCGCGCGGTCGTCGGCAAATGCGGGTTGCAGGGTCTTCAGCGCACAAACCTGCCCCGACACAGTACGCACTTTGTAGAGCAGCGTCGCTCGCGATTCGTGCAGTAAGCTCAGCACCTCAAAGCCATCAATCGTGGCACCGGCCTTCAGCCGCTGCGGCACCGGCAGACGCACATAAGCCCCTACCATGTCGCGCCAGCCTTCGACGGCCACGGCGTTTATGCGTG
This sequence comes from Betaproteobacteria bacterium, assembly GCA_947486575.1. Lineage (GTDB taxonomy): Bacteria > Pseudomonadota > Gammaproteobacteria > Burkholderiales > SG8-41 > UBA5216. The sequence goes on from CANKUB010000023.1 coordinate 36,292, forward strand.
TTACCAGCGCAGTGGCGTTGTCGGTGCCGCCCGCATCCAGCGCGGTGTCCACCAGCGCATCCGTCATGCGTTGCGGATCATCATGCAGCATCAGGAGTTCGTGAATGCGCTTGCTGCCCAACGGTTCCCACACACCGTCGCTGCAAATGAGAAACTTATCGCCTACCAGCAAATCGCCATCGCTGTAATCCACCATCAAATGCTGATCAAGACCCACCGCGCGCTTTAACACATGGCGCATATCGGGGCGATCCCACACGTGATCCTGCGTCAGCAGCAGCATCTCGTGATTGCGCAGCCGATAAATGCGTGTGTCGCCCACGTGGCCGATGGTGTAGCGGTTGCCACGCAACACCAGCAGGCTCAGCGTGGTTGCCATGCCCGCGCGCGAGTTATCGACCGCACCCTGGCCCATCATCCAGCGGTTGATGGCGGACACCACGCGATCAAGCGCTTGCGGAATTTCCCACGTTTCGGGTGTGGCGTAGTAATCCGCCAGCAGGCCGCGCACGGTGTACTCCGCAGCTTCGCGCCCGCCCGATTCGCCCGATACGCCGTCAGCCACCGCCAGCACCGCGCCGCGCGCTGCTAGCTCGTCTGTGTCAGGCGTTACCAGGCCGCAGAAGTCTTCGTTGCGCTCGCGTTGACCCGTGCGCGTGGCGTGACCTACGGCGAATTCAAGCGGCATCGTGTCGGGTTACATGGGACATATCTCTAAGACTACGCCACTTATACTTTCGCCGTCGTCATATTCGATGCACCCCAAGTAGTACGCCAGCGTTTTTTTACCGAGGTTAGCCCGACCAAAGCCACCATGGCCAAGGCGGCGAATATTAACAAGCCTGCCTGATAGCTGCCGGACAACTGCCTGGAATAACCCAGCGACGATGCCAGATAAAATCCGCCGATGCCACCGGCCATGCCCACCAGCCCGGCCATCACGCCGATCTCCCGGCGAAAGCGCTGCGGCACCAGTTGAAATACCGCGCCGTTGCCCATGCCCAGGGCGAGCATGGCGCCCACGAACAGCAGCAAGCCCATCCAGACTTCGCGCATGCCGAAGCTTACCAATGCGAGAAACCCCGCCGCCAGCATATACATCAGCGACAAGGACTTGATGCCGCCAACACGATCGGCGACAAATCCACCGACCGGCCGAACCAGCGAGCCGGCGAACACGCACGCTGCCGTCAGATAGCCCGCCGTAACTGGCGACAGCCCGTACTGATCGTTGAAATAAATTGTCAACGACGATGCCAGTCCAACGAATCCGCCGAAGGTCACGCTGTAGAAAAACATGAACCACCACGCATCTTTATCACGCAAGACCTTCAGGTAATCGGTGAGTGGCTTGGCCGGCGGACACTCGGGGCTGTCTTTCGCCAGCCACACATAAATCACCAATGCCACGATCAGCGGAATCGCTGCGATGCCGAACACGTTGCTCCAACCGTAGGCCACTGCCAGACTCGGCGCAAACAAGGCAGCGAACACGGTGCCCGAATTACCCGCGCCGGCAATGCCCAGCGCCTTACCTTGATGCTCCGGCGGATACCAGCGCGAGGCGAGTGGCAGCGCCACCGCAAACGAGGCGCCCGCCACACCCAGCGCAAGCCCCAGTATCAGCACTTGCGTGTAGCTGCGGATGCCGAAGTACCACGCGATCAACAGCGCCACGATCACAATCATCTGACCAATCAGTCCGGTCATTTTCGGTTTGAGGTGATCCACCAATATGCCCATCACCATGCGCAACAGCGCACCGGCAAGCACAGGTGTGGCCACCATCAATCCCTTTTGCGCCGCCGTCAGTTGCAGGTCTTGCGCGATCTGCACTGCCAGCGGCCCCAGCAACACCCACACCATGAAGCTCAGATCGAAATACAGAAACGCCGCAAACAGTGTGGGCGTATGGCCGGACTTGAGAAACGATGAATTCAATTTACCTGCCTAAATGACGTAAGTATTTGTTTTTATTTAAAATAAGCCCATCAGCAATGCCTGCCGCATTGCAGAAAAGACTTAAAAAAATGAATGCGGTACGGGGTGCTGAACACACCCTGCAACAATTAGGTATTGGTACTCACCACTACCATATCACCTTCAACGCGCACCGAAAAAACCGCGACGCTTACCTCGGCATCTTCAAGGCACTGACCGGTAACGAGATTGAAGTGTTGCTTGTAAATGGGCGAAGCCACTACCAGCTCGCCTTTCAAATCGCCGACGATGCCGCGCGACAGCACGTTGGCGCTAGAGAACGGATCGTAATTGTCGATGGCGTAAACGCTGCCATCGTTGAGACGAAACACCGCAACCTGCCGCCCATGCACCAGCGCACACACGCCGGTGTCGGGCACGATGTCGCTGAGATTGCACACTGCAACCCATTCTTGAGTGACGGCCATCGATACGTTTGGACGTGCGGTCATGTCACCACCTCCAGTTCAGCTTCACGTGCGTCGCTGCGTTCGTCGTCACGTTCATCTTCACGCGCGGGCCGTATCTGTCCGCGTTCAGCGACGAACACCACGTTACTGTCCGGCGCTTCGCTATTCACAAAGTGATGGAAGCGCTTCAAGGTCTCAGGATCATTGATCGCTTTTTTCCATTCGCACTCGTAGCTGTCCACAAACCGTTGCATGTCGGCCTCAAGCTCAGCGCCAAGGCCCAGCGAATCCTCGCACACCACTTTGCGCACATAATCGATGCCACCTTCCAGGTTATCCAGCCACGTAGAGGTGCGTTGCAGCCGGTCACCGGTGCGAATGTAGAACATCAAAAAGCGGTCGATATATTTAACCAACGTGGCATCGTCGATGTCTTTCACCAGCAAGTCGGCGTGGCGCGGCTTGATGCCGCCATTGCCGCAGATGTAAAGGTTCCAGCCTTTTTCGGTGGCGATGATGCCGACATCCTTGCCTTGCGCCTCCGCGCATTCGCGGGTACAGCCCGATACCGCCATTTTCAGTTTGTGCGGCGAGCGCAGCCCGCGGTAGCGATTCTCTATGTTGACTGCCATCGTCACTGAATCCTGCACCCCGTAACGGCACCAGGTGCTGCCCACGCACGATTTCACGGTACGGAGCGCCTTGCCGTAAGCGTGACCGGATTCAAAGCCCGCATCCACCAGTTCTTTCCAGATCAGCGGCAGTTGCTCCACTCGCGCACCGAACAAATCGATGCGTTGAGCGCCGGTTATCTTGGTATAAAGGCCAAATTTCTTGGCTACCTCGCCGAGTACGATCAGCTTCTCTGGCAGAATTTCACCGCCCGGCACACGCGGCACAATCGAATACGTACCGTCTTTCTGCATGTTGGCGAGGTAGTAATCGTTAGTGTCCTGCAACGGCGCGTGTTTGGGTTTCAACACGAATTCATTCCAGCACGCCGCCAGAATACCGGCTACTGCGGGTTTGCAGATGTCGCAGCCGCGCCCTTTGCCATGTTTGGTCACGATCTGGTCAAAGGTTTTCAGGCCGCCCACGCGCGTCAGATGAAACAACTCCTGACGCGAATAATCGAAATGCTCGCACAGGTAATTTTTGACATCGACACCTTGCTTCTTCAATTCGCTGTCGAGAATCTGCTTCACCATTGGCCCGCAGCCGCCGCACGAGGTGGCCGCTTTGGTGTTCTTTTTCAGCGCGCCCACACTGGTTGCACCCGCTGCGATGGCGCTGCACAAGCCGCCCTTGGAGACGTTGTTGCACGAACAGATCAATGCCGCATCCGGCAGCGCATCGATACCCATGCCTTTGCTCGCACCACCTTCGCGCGCAGGCAAAATCAGGTCTTCGGGATGCTCGGGCAATGGTATGGCGTTCAGCGTCATTTGCAGCAGGCTGCCGTAATCGTCGGCCTCGCCCACCAGCACAGCGCCCAACAAGCGTTTTAGGTCGCCCGACACCACCAGTTTTTTGTAAATGCCCGACGCTTCGTCGGTGAACACGTAGTTGAGCGCATCCGGCGCTACGCCATGCGCATCGCCGATGGACGCCACATCCACGCCCAACAGCTTGAGCTTCGTACTCATATCAGCACCAGGAAAGCGCGCGTCGGCTTCGCCGGTAAGATGGCGCGCGGTGACTTCCGCCATCTGATAACCGGGCGCCACCAAGCCATACAACCGTCCGCTCCACAGCGCGCATTCGCCCAGCGCATAGATGTCAGCGTCGTTGGTCTGGCAGTGATCGTTGACGGCAATGCCGCCACGTTCACCAATCGAGAGGCCGGCTGCTTTCGCCAGTTGATCGCGTGGACGAATACCGGCGGAAAAGACGATGATGTCTGTTTCCAGCACGCTGCCGTCGGCAAAGAGCATTTTGTGACGGCAGGTTTCGCCCTTGACGATTTCTTTGGTGGCCTTGGAGGTATGCACGGCAACACCCAGCGCCTCGATTTTGTGACGCAACAGCCGCCCGCCGGAATCATCAAGCTGCACCGCCATCAGGCGCGAGGCAAACTCCACCACATGCGTTTTAAGTCCCAGATCGTGCAGCGCCTTGGCCGCTTCAAGCCCGAGCAAGCCGCCGCCGATGACCGTGCCGACTTTTGCGGTTGCAGCGGCTACACGTATCGCCTCCAAGTCCTCAATCGCACGGTAGACAAAACAATCCTGCCATTCGGTGCCCTGAACTTTTGGCACAAAAGGGTACGAGCCAGTAGCGAGCACCAGTTTGTCATACGGCAAGTCATGGCCTCGCGCTGAGCGCACCACTTTACGCTCACGATCAATTGCAACGGCTTTGTCGCCGAGCCTCAGTGCAATGCCGTGCTGCTCAAAAAACCCCTCCGGCACCAGATTCAGATCGCTGGCGGATTTACCGGAGAAAAAACTGGTGAGCTGCACGCGGTCGTAGGCGGGACGCTTCTCCGCGCAGAACACGGTTATTTCTACCGGATGCGTTGCAGAGCGGCTGACTAGTTGCTCCAGAAAGCGCTGGCCGATCATGCCGTTGCCGATGACGACGATTTTTTCCTTTTTCATAGACTTACCCTTGTTCTTTTCTGTCAGAGGTAGCTGCCGCTACCAGCAGTATCAGTTTCGCTGCGCCAATGGCACGAATTTCGCACCCGGTCACGGCGTCACCATCTCGGCGGTAATCCCTTGCCCCGCATGCACGGCGCTTTGGAGACTGGCCTGACCAAAAACCAGCTGGTCGCGAATTTCATTGATGTTTGTTTTCTCGCGCAGCATTTGAAAATACCAGGCGCCATCACCGGTATCGCCAACCATCACACCGCCTACGATACAGTCGTCTTTCAGCACCAGTTTTTTATAAACGCCACTCATAGGATCGTGAAATACGAGTTCTTCGGTCTCGGGGTCACCTTGAAAACTGCCAGCGGAAAAAAGGTCTACACCCGTCACCTTGAGCTTGGTCGACGTAACAGAACCTTCGTAGCGCCCGATACCCATATTCGCAAGATGTGTAGCGCAGACTTTACTCATCTCAAACAGTGGCGCCACCAGACCATATGCTGTGCCCCGGTGCGATACGCATTCACCCACGGCGTAAATACGCGGATCGTAGGTTTGCATGGTGTCGCTCACCACGATGCCGCGCGTGCAGTGGACGCCGGCGGCTTTTGCCAGATCATCATTAGGCTTGATGCCCACCGCCATCACCACCAGATCAGCAGGGATTTCTTCGCCATCTGAAAAGCAGATGCGACTGACCCTGCCTTCCGCATTAGCCAGAATCGCAGTAGTCTGTGTCTTAAGCAGGAATCGCAACCCTTTGTTTTCTAGGGATTTTTTAAGCATGTTAGCAGCAGTTTTATCGAGTTGCCGCTCCATCAGCCACTCCGCCAGATGCACCACCGTGACATCCATACCGCGCAGCTTGAGACCATTGGCCGCCTCCAGACCCAACAAGCCGCCGCCGATTACCACCGCATGCTTGTATTGGCTTGCCGCCGCAATCATGGCGTTGGTATCTTTGATGTCGCGGTAGGTAATGACGCCCGGTAAATCCTTGCCCGGTATAGGCAACACAAACGGGTTTGAACCAGTCGCCAGCAACAACCGGTCATACGATTCTTCGGTACCGTCTGCGGCGATAACTTTTCGCGCTATCCGGTCAATTCGTTTAATCTGTTTATCAAGACGCAACGTGATGCCGTTTTTCTCGTACCATTCGACGTCATTGAGCATGATGTCTTCGAGCGTCATCTCTCCCGCCAGCACCGGCGACAACAGAATGCGGTTGTAATTGGTATGCGGTTCCGCACCGAAAACCGTGATGTCGTATAGATCCGGCGCCATCTTGAGAATTTCCTCAAGCGTGCGCACACCCGCCATCCCGTTGCCCACCATCACCAGTTTCATCTTTTTCATGCTGACTTCCTCAACAGCCCCTGAGTTTCTCTGTTTGCATTCACGTTTGCGAATCGCACCACTTCGCCGACTATGACCAGCGCCGGGCTCGCCAGGCCCTCAAGCGCCACCGCTGCTACGACGTGATCAAGCTGACTCACGACGCTACGTTGTGTGGGCAAGGTGCCGTTTTGCACCACAGCTACTGGCATTGCCGCTGGCATGCCCGCATCACGCAAGCCGGTAACGATCCCGCCGAGGTTGGCCAATCCCATGTAAATCACCAGCGTGGTTCCGCTGTTCGCCAGCACCTGCCAGTTGGGCTGCGACCCTGCACGGGTATTACCCGTTACAAAAGTGACGCCACGGCAAAAATCGCGATGTGTCACAGGTATACCCAGCGCCGCAGGTACGCCTAGGCCTGCCGTGATGCCATTCACCACCTCGACCATCACACCAGCGCGTGCCAATGTTTCGACTTCCTCGCCGCCACGGCCAAATACGTAGGGGTCGCCGCCTTTAACCCGCGCCACGGTCAAACCTTTGCGTGCCAGTTGCAGCATCTTGCGTTCGATAAATTCCTGCGGCGTGGAACGGCAACCACCGCGTTTACCCACTTCGATAACACGCGCCTGAGCTTTTACGAACCGCAAAACTTCACGATTGACCAGGGCGTCGATCAACACCACATCAGCCTCACCCAGTGCGCGCACGGCCTTTAGCGTCAGCAATTCCACATCACCTGGACCCGCGCCGATCAACCACACTTTGCCGACTGTCGAGGCATTCATGCGGCCACCTTCTCGTGTTCCGCCAACAACTGTTTCACCGCTGGCAGACAGGAGCCGCATTCCGTGCCACATTTCAGTTTGGCCTGCAACGCGGGTAGCGTGATGCCGGACGCCACCTCGTGGCGTATCTCTTGCTCGGAAACATCATGGCAGGCACACACAACGCGCCCGCGATTGAGGGTACCCAGCGGCGCACTGGCTACCGGCGCCAGTACCAAGGGACGCACGGCTTCGGTGGAAGCGCCCTGCACCATCATGTTCTTAAGCCAGTCCTGGGCAGCGGTTTCGCCGGAAAGGCACACACTTTGCACAATGCCGTTTTCAATGTGCGCCTTTTTTTCCACGCGGCGGCGTGCATCGACATAACACAGGGTGTGTTCAGCAACCATGCCCAGCAACGTATCGAGTTTATGCAGAATGACATCCGCCACCGGCTCGGCGCTGTAGCCACGCAACTGAACCACGGTCGCGTCGCGTCCGGACAACGCCATATCGGCATAGTCAAACCCCGCCAGCAGCGACTGCACCGCATCCATGAAGTTGAGCGCTTCATTCTGCTTATCCGCGCCAAAGCGCCGCATCGCCACCACACGAAACGGCAAGTCCAGTTTCTCCATCTGTATCGCAGCGTGCTTCAACTCTGGCTGCTTAGAGTAGGCATCAAACGCCGGGACAGTAAGTGCGTTGGCACCGCTGGAATTCATGTTGCGACTGCCCCAATGCATCGGCATGAAGGTTTGCCCCGAACGCAGGTCGTCGCTGGCGGCAACGCGTGCATTGATCGCGCCACGCTGCGAATTCACGCGCACAATGTCGCCATCCACCAGCCGCCGCAGCGCCATGTCGCCTGCATGCATGGTTAGCAGTGGTGCTTCTGCGTGATTATGCAGGCGCGCCACGCGGCCGCTGCGGCTCATGCCGTGCCACTGATCACGCAGACGGCCGGTATTGAAATGCAGCGGGAAATGCGCGTCGGTTTTTTCTGCCGTGGCTTTGTGCACGGTATTGGCAAAGCGTGCGCGGCCTGATGGCGTTGGAAACTTGCCATCCTCATACAACCGTACCTTGCCGCTGACGGCGCCCGTCGGAAACGGCCATTGCTGCGGGCCTTGTGTTTCCAGCATGGTATAGGTCAAGCCGGTGATATCGAGATCCCGCCCGCGCGTGGATTCACGATGCTCTTTGAAAACATCCTTCACACCCGCATAGGCAAACAGGCGTTGCGTATCTTTGTTACCCAGTTTTTCACCGAGGCATAGTGCGAAATCGCGCACGATCTTCCAGTCGGCACGCGCCTCGCCGGGTGGCGGAACAGCACAGCGCACCCGCGAGATGCAACGCTCCGAATTGGTCACCGTTCCTTCCTTTTCGCCCCATGTCGCCGCAGGCAGCAGCACATCGGCGTACGCGGCTGTTTCTATGGTCGAAAAGGCATCCTGCACGACAACCAGCTCCGCCTTGGCGAGTGCTTGGTGCACGCGCGTGACATCGGGCATGGAATGGGCCGGGTTGGTGCAGGCGATCCACACCGCCTTGATAGCGCCTGCGTTTATCGCATTAAACAATTCCACGGCCGTCTTGCCCGGTGTCGCAGGCACATCCGCCACGCCCCACAGCGCAGCCACCTCGGCGCGATGCGTGGCGTTGGCCATGTCGCGATGCGCTGACAGCAGATTTGCCATGCCGCCCACCTCACGTCCGCCCATCGCATTGGGCTGGCCTGTGAGAGAAAACGGCCCTGCACCGGGTTTGCCGATTTGCCGCGTGGCCAGGTGCAGGTTAATCAATGCGGCGTTGTTGTGCGTGCCGTTAACTGACTGATTCAGGCCCTGGCAATAGAGTGACAATGTCGCTGCGGATTGGGCAAACATTTTCGCCGCTTTGATGATATCCACTGCTGAAACACCGCAGATTTCAGCGGCTATTGCAGGCGTGTAACTACTGACGGTTTTTTTGAGCACCTCGAAACCTTCGGTATGCGCAGTGATGTATTCCTGATCCACCAAGCCTTCCCACAACATCACATGCAGCATGCTGTTATAAAGCGCGATGTCGCTGCCCGGCAGTATGGCCAAATGCAAATCAGCCTCGCGTGCGGTTTCAGTGCGGCGTGGATCAACGACGACAGTTTTGAGCGCGGGGTTGTTCGCCCGCGCCGCTTCAATGCGCCGGTACAGCACGGGATGCGCATAGGCGGTATTCGAACCCGCGATGAACAGGCACGTCGCGTGATCGATATCTTCGTAGCAGGCTGGTGGCGCATCCGCGCCTAATGTGGCCTTGTAACCGGCTACCGCCGATGACATGCACAGCCGCGAATTGGTGTCGACGTTGTTGGTGCCGATCAAACCTTTGGCGAGTTTGTTGAAAACGTAATAGTCTTCCGTAAGCAACTGCCCCGAGATATAAAACGCCACACTGTCCGGACCATGTTTACGAATAATGTCGGCAAATTTTTCTGCTGCAAAATCCAACGCAGTTACCCAATCGGTGCGCTGACGCGATTCATTTCGGTGCAAGCGAATTTCCGGGTACAGCGCCCGCCCTGCCATACCAGCGGTGAGATGGAGCGTTGAACCTTTGGTACACAGTCGGCCAAAGTTAGCCGGGTGTGCTGGGTCACCACGCACGTCCGTGATACGCTCGCCATCATGGGCAATCAGCACCCCGCAGCCGACGCCGCAATACGCACAAGTAGACGCTATTTCTCCCATGGCACATCTAACAGCAACCTCCGTGCCATTTAATTTTATTGTTTAAAAACAATAGGTTAATATCACTTCTCTATACCATGCGCTCTTTTTTGGTGCGCAGCAACATAAAGAGGCCAGTTAGTGGTGCGAAGCCAGTCACGCGGTCAGTCAACGCCGCACCGTTACGCTGCGTTCTAACTAAATCATGAAAAATTTTCGCCTCTCAACTTTCGTACCGTTACTGCTGATGGCGTTTGTCAATTTTGCCTTTACAGCGGCCAATGCGCGTGCGCAAATGCCCGAAATTGCGCTCACCATCGCAGGCAACAAACTCACTGCTGAAGTCGCCGCCAGCGATCCAGAGCGCATGCAGGGCCTGATGCATCGGCGCATGATGCCGGAGAACAGAGGCATGCTTTTTGTGTTTACCAGCGTTTCGCGCCACGCGATGTGGATGGAAAATACCTTTATTCCACTGTCGGTTGCGTTCATCGATAGCGATGGCATCATTACCAACATTGAAGACATGAAACCGCAAACGCGCGACACACACCCGGCTACCAAGCCCGCGCGCTATGCGCTGGAGATGAACCTGGGCTGGTTTGCCAAGCGCGGCATTAAGGCCGGGGCAAAGATTGAAGGTTTGGAAAAAGCGCCTGCGCCAAAATAATCCGGCACAGGAAACGAGCACGAGAAGCAGAGTAACTTATTGTTTTTATTGATTAATTTAAACTCAAGGAGCCATCATGACTATACTAAAATCACTTGTTGTCGCCAGCGTAGCCGTTGCACTAAGCGTGCCGTTTATTAACGTGGCCAGTGCAGCCACCAGCGGTGCCAGCAAAAGCCGCGCAACCAGTTCATCGGCAAAGAGCAAAGCCACCAGCGGCGCTGCAAAAAGCAAAGCCACCAGTTCGGCCGCCAAGAGCCGCGCGAATTCACGGCGCTAAACTTCACGACGGCTTCACCACTGGATCGGGTAGGAGGAAGGGTCACCCCTTCCGTCCTCCCACACCACCGGACGTGCGGTTCCGCATCCGGCGGTTCATTGAACACACTGGAGTCGTCGCATCGTATCGAGCAGCGACACCAGACCTAAACG
>CANKUB010000024.1 GCA_947486575.1 Betaproteobacteria bacterium
CACAACGTGCAAGAGCCTCATCCGCCCAGTGCGGCAATGGCGACATCCACCTCCTTGGCCATTTCGTCTATCAACGCGTCGGTTGCGGGTTTGGAGTAATGCTCTTTGCGGCGAATGACCACGCGTGCGACGCCGTATTTTTCGCGCAGGGCAGCACCGAGTGTTTCAAGTATCAGCGTACCTTGTTCCTTGGTATTGTCGAGCAGGCCGACAACTTTTCCTACCAGGTCAGCCGGGCGCGGTGCCAGTGGCACACGTTTGCGGCCTGTACCTGCGGTGGGGTCGATGAAGCCGAGTTCTTCTGTCATATTGATTCCTTGATTCGTAGGCAAATCATACCGCGTCAAAGCGAGTAAGTACCATGCACGGCACGGCTGCCGCCGCCCCAACCGTGGCACATGGCGGTGAGCGGCCCCCAGCCCCCGGCGACGATCAGATGCAGATCCCGTGCATCTTTGATGACTGGTACAAAGCGCTCGTCATCATTGGGGTCAATGTTCAGTGCGCGTGCCCGCTCGGGCCGCCAGTTGCCGCCGCCCTTGAGATCACGCACCTTGCGGCCTGCGGTTTTGATCAGCCACGCGTGCACGTCAGCACGCGACATTCCCGCACGCGAACAAATCGTTGCATGCTCCGGCCCCATCGCCACCACCATGTCCGAGCGTACGTGCTGGTTCCACGAGCACATGGCGCTCATCGAGTCAGCGAGGCCCGTTAACAGGCGCTGCGGATCCTGACTCGCATCGTCGTAACAAAGTCGCGGGCTTTCCACCATGGCGCAGGTGATGGTGTTTTCATCCGGCGTGTGGCCGCGTGCGGCGGCGATGGTTTCCCACGGACTGCGTTCGGTGTTTTCGGTAATGCAGGCGGTGTAGCGCATGGGCGTTGCGAACACCGTGGCCGATGCCACACCCGCAATGCCGCCACCCAGGTTCAACATCATCAGCCGTATCGCACGCCCGATGGTGGCATTGGCACGAAAGCCAGGGCCAAAGCAACCATTGCTGCCGTTGATACCGATTTTTTTGGCATAGGGCCCGTTGACGATCATCAGCGGCGCCACGCCATGCATGGTGCCTTGCACGCCGTTCAAATTAAATTCTTCACGCAACATCAGTTCAATGCCGCCCAGCACCACCGGCAGATATTCCGGCTTGCAACCCGCCATCACAGCGTGTATCGCCACCGTGCGTACTGTGGCGGGCTCCATCGCCGGAGGAATGTTGCCGATCAGCTCATCGGGCGTGCTCTTAGTGCCTATGAGCATGCGCGCCACGCGCGCTTCGGTGGGTGTAACCACTGGCAGGCCGTCTGACCACTCTTTTTCGAGGAAGAACTCGAATTCATCTACGGCGGGCATTCTAAAATACTCTATAAAAACAATTGCTTATGATTGTTCGGTGGGCGCATCGTAAGTGCCATGCACCGCCTTGCTGCCCCCGCTCCACCCATGACAAATCGCCGTGCAAGGCCCCCAGCCGCCTGCCACGATCAACTGCAAATCAGCCGGGTCTTTGATTGCGGGAATAAAACAATCGTCGTCATCGGGATTCACTGTGATGGGAAACGCCAGCGCGCGCTCGCGCCGCCAGTTGCCGCCACCCTTGAGGTCGCGCACCTTGCGCCCGGCGCGCTGCACCAGCCACGCATGTACATCCGCGCGGCTCATGCCCGCCTTGGCGCAGATCGCCGCATGCTGCGGCCCCATCGCCACCACCATGTCGGAGCGCGCGTGCATGTTCCATGAACCCATCGCGCACATTGAATCAGCGATGCCGGTGAGCAGGCGCTCCGATTCATGTTCCTGACTCACATCGTCAAACGTCTGGCGCGGGCTTTCGACCATCGCGCAGGTAATCACATTGTCTGTAGGTGCGTAGCCCTTCGACACAGATAAAGATTCCCACGGGCTGCGCTCAAGGTTCTCGGCGATGCACGCGGTGTAACGCAGTGGCGTGGCAAAAATCGTGGCCGACGCCACACCCGCAATGCCGCCGCCAAGGTTCATCATCATCAACCGAATCGCGCGGCCTATCGACGCATTGGCGCGAAAGCCCGGGCCAAAGCAACCGTTGCCGCCGTGTATGCCGATCTTCTGCGCGTACGGCCCGCTGACGATCATCAACGGTGCCGCGCCGTTCATGGTGCCCTGCACGCCGTTCATGTTGAATTCGTCGCGCAGCATCAACTTGAGTGCGCCCAACACCACCGGCAGATATTCCGGTTTGCAGCCCGCCATCAGCGCGTGTATCGCCACCGTGCGCACGGTGGCAGGTTCCATCATTGGTGGAATATTGCCGATCAGTTCATCCGGGTCGCGCGTGGTGCTGGTGAGCATGCGTGCGACGCGTGCTTCGGTGGGCGTGACTACCGGCAGGCCGTCAGACCAGGCTTTTTCTAGAAAGAATTCGAATTCGTCCATGCACGACACGCTTACGTGACAGTTTGCATCTTGTTCGCATAGTCGCGGCCACACGTAGCGGGAGGCAGCGGCTTACCATCGTGGTGGTAAAGCGCAATGGCGTCCTCAACCACTTGACACAATTGCTCGAAGACGGCTTTTTCGTCCGTGCCGTGGCACCCGCCATAAATCAGGCCGGGGGAGCTGCCGACAAAGCATTGATCTTCTTCCGACCACTCGACAATTTTTGCGTATCTTGCGGTTTCCATCATGATTTTGATTCCTCAACAGCGCGCTTCACTGCGCGGACTTGGTATTGCTTCGCATCGTCGCTAGACGTACCTGATATTGTGATCGGTTTTGAGACTCGCGGGTGGACAAAGTTCCGATGGCTGCCTTTTCCACCACGATTGACAAAACCTGCGTGCTCAAGCTCGGCGATAAGTTCTCTTACTTTTTGAGGCACGAATTTATGCCTGAATATTTTTTCGCATAACACTCGCGGTAAAGGCGCGACTGGTTGAGTCGCGATGGTTGAGCCCCATCACAAACGCACGTGGCAATCCATTGATATACGTCGCTTCAAACCCCCTGCACCACAGAATTCTCCAACACCCCCACACAATCCAGTTCAACCCGCACCTTATCCCCAGGCTTCAAGAAAATCCCACGCGGGCGCCCCACACCCGACGGCGTGCCAGTAGCAATCACATCCCCCGGCAACAAGGTCATGCGCCGACTCAAATACTCAATCAATTCGGCGATGTTGAAAATCAATTGGTCCACCAGCGTGTCCTGCATTTTTTCCTGATTCACCCAAAGCTGCAATCGGCATTTATAAATATCCGGTACTTCGTCGGCGGGGGTAATCCACGGGCCCATCGGGGCGGCGGTTTCAAAATTTTTGTGACCGAACCAATCGATGTTCCAGCGCGGCCAGTCGGGGCGGCGTGACAGGTCGCGCGCGGAGACGTCGTTCATGATGGTATAGCCCGCGACGTATTGCATCGCATCCGCCACGCTTACATTGCGTGCGCGTTTGCCGATGACCAATGCGCACTCGGCTTCCCAATCGACTTTCTTTGAGGTATTGGGCAGATGAATCGCGTCGCCGGGGCCGATCATGCAGTGCTGTGGCGCTTTGAGAAACAGATACGGTTGGGTGGTGGCTTTATCGACGCCCGCGCCCTCGGCGGACATTTCTTCGGCGTGCGCCATGTAGTTGGCGCCAGTGCAGTAAATCGCGGGCGGATACAGTATCGGCGGCAACAGTTTTACGGCTGCCAGCGGCTTTTGCGTGCTGGGTGGATTGTCGGCGAGTGCGTGCAGCGCAGGGCACGCTTCATCCCATGCATTCAACGCGGCGAGCGTTGATACGCTCCATGATTTGTCGGGCAATGCGTCGCGCAGATCAACGATGGTTGCGCCGCCCACCAGAATGCCCGCGCGCGGGCCATCAGCACCTTGGTAATTCAATAAGCGAAAAGAAGCCATACTATGTAACCAGTTGTTTTTATTTAAATTTGATATTCAGAAAAAAATTTCTCTGCGAGTGCAATGCCTTCTGTGTTGTGGGTGAAACTTTAGCATGTTGTCAGTGACGCCGCCGGTATAATGCCGCGCAGCGGGATCACCAGTGGCGCGAAGCATGAAACACAAATGGCTGTTGGCAGGCGCTTTAATTGCCGGGGGCGCGGCGGCCCAGAATTACCCCGCCAAGCCCGTGCGCATCATCGTGCCCAACGCGCCCAGCGGCCTGGCCGATGTCAGTGCGCGCATCGTTGCGGCAAAACTTTCTGAATCATTGGGGCAACAGTTCGTTGTAGACAACCGCGTTGGCGCGGGCAGCACCATCGGCACCGCAGCGGTGGCCAAGGCCGCGCCGGATGGTTACACACTGCTGGTGGTATTCGACAGCCACGCATCGAACCCGCATCTATTCAAAAATCTCGACTACAACACGCTAAGCGATTTTGCGCCGGTGGTGCAAATTGCGCGCGGCACGATGGTGCTGGTGGTCAACCCCAGCGTCCCGGCGAAATCCGCGCGCGATCTGGTGCAGCTTGCGAAAAGCCGTCCGGCTGCGATCAACTTCGCCAGCGTCGGCCCCGGCTCGCCTGCGCGCTTGTTGATGGAATGGTTGAAACTTGAAACCGGAATTAACGTGACCAACGTGCCGTACAAAGGCGGGGGCACGGCAATTGTCGATTTAATCAGCGGGCAAGTGGACGCGATGTTTTTAACGCCATCGAGTGTTACCGGCCACATCAAGTCAGGCCGCTTGCGCGCGATTGCGGTGACATCTGAAAAGGGTGCTGCGATGTTTCCCGGCGTGGCGGCGATGAGCGACACCGTAACTAATTTTCGTGCGGAAACCTGGTCGGGCATGCTCGCGCCCGCGAAAGTTTCTGCCGACATCATTGCACGGCTTAACGGCGAATGCGTGAAGCTGTTCGCGCAACCCGACGTGAAATCACGCTTCAGCGATCTGGGCCTTGAAGCCGCGCCCGGGACGCCCGCGCAATTCGGCCAGTGGATACGCGCGGAGTCGGAGCGTTGGGGGCGGGTTATTCGCGCGCAGCGGATTACGCTGGAGTAATTGCGATATTCAGGGCGCGATTTGAAGATCACAAATTGTGATTCGGGGATTGTATCTATTTGATTTTATTGACAAAAATACATCCGCAGAACAAGGGCTGAAAAAGCCTGATGTTTCGCATTACGCAAGCTCTGGCCAATACAGCTTTGTTGCGTTATCCACCAGAATTTTCCTGCGCATCGCGTCGTCGTCGCAAAACTTCGCAAACAGATCCACCAGTTCGCCGTCGTTTGGCATGTAGGTGGCGTTGGGATGTGGAAAATCCGTGCCCCACAACAGTTGGGACGGCGCAGCGGCAATCAGTTCTCGCACAAACGGCTCGGCGTCGTGAAACGGTTTGCCGGTTGAGGTGATGCGATCAGCGCCGCTGATTTTGGTCCATGCCAGCGGGTTTTTCAGCAGATCGAGCATTTGCACAAACGCATCCTGCTTGATGCCGTGTTTGGCTTCGACGCGGCCCATGTGATCAATGATGAAGGGGATTTTCAGCTTATCGAGAAAGCTGCGATACAACGGTATCTCGTGTGCGTCCATGTGCAGTTGTATGTGCCAGCCGAAGGGCGTGATGCGCGCGATGATCGCTTCAACAGCTTTCATGTCGGGTGCGCCGCCCAGATGCGCCACGAAGTTGATGCGTGCGCCGCGCACGCCACCTGCGTGCAGGCGTTCGAGTTCTTTTTCGGCAACATCCGGCGCCACCATCGCCACGCCGCGTTGCGTGCCGTTCGAATGGGCGATGGCATCGAGCATGGCGCTGTTGTCGGTGCCGTGACAACTCGCCTGTACGATGATCGCTCGCGTGAAGCCCAGATGTTTATGCAGCGTGGCGAGGCGCTCGCGCCCGGCGTCTTCTGGCGTGTAGCTGCGGTTGAGCGCATACGGAAATTTTGCTGCTGGACCGAACACGTGGCAGTGGCCGTCACAGGCGTTGGGCGGCGGCACGTACTTCGGCGTTATCGGGTTCGGGTCGGGCGGGAGGATGCTGCGGGGCCTAGTCGAGATGTTCATAGTCTGGGTATCTTTGTTTTGTTGATCAGCGCATTCCACTTGGCAATTTCACTCGTAACGAAAGTGCGCATGCCGTCGGGCGAGTTGAGATTCTGCTCAATGCCAAGTTCAGCAAAGCGCTGTTTCACTGCAGGCGAATTGACTGCGGCATGCGCTTCCTTATTCAGCCGGTCAATGATGGCGCGCGGGGTTTTCGCTGGAGCGCCGATGCCGTTCCATGAAATCACGTCGTAGCCTGGCAGCCCCGATTCGTCTAGCGTCGGAACATTCGGCAGCGGTGCAAAGCGTGTTTTGGAGGAGACGGCCACCACGCGCAATGCGCCCGCGCGAATCTGCCCCAGCACCGGCGGCAAAAATTCGAACGCCACTTGTATATCGTTGCCGCGCAACGCGGCGATGACGGCGCCGGTGTTGTTAAACGGCACGTTGGTATGGTTGAGTCCGGCCATCGACTTGAATAATTCCGCCGACAGGTGCTGTGCCGTGCCGATGGCAATGGTGCCGGAATTGAATTTGCCACCCGCCACGCGCGCCTGCGCGATCAGGTCTTTGGTGGTTTTCACCGGTGAATCCGGCGCTACCAGCACGCCTGCGCTGAACGCGGCGAGCGTGCTGACCATGGCGTAGTCTTTCAGGGTGTCATACGGCAGCGATTTAAACATCGCCATGCTCACCGCATTGGCGTTGTTCAGTAGCATCAAGGTGTAGCCATCCGGCTCGGCGCGCGCAACCATTTCCGCTGCCACCACGCCGCCCGCGCTGGGACGATTGTCGATGATCATCTGCTGACCCATGGCATCGCCCATTTTTTGCGCTACCGTGCGCGCGGTAATGTCGCCAACACCACCGGGGCCAAAAGGCACAATCAGACGCAGGGGTTTAGTGGGGAAAGCTGTTTGCGCCAGCACCGGCACACTGCCCAGCGCATACGCCACGTAACACAGCGCTATTTTTAAACACGGTTTCATGAACGCTCCAATAACCCGCCAGCCACAATGCGAGATCGAAAGCGGCGATTATAATGCCGGTGCTCAACCACTCCTGGAGAAAAAATGGCACCCCCCATCAAACCCATCCGCCGCGTGGTAACCGGCAACGATGCCAACGGCGAATCCTGCGTGCTGTATGACAGCGATGCGCCCAATGTGAATCCCGGTGCGATACGGCCCGGCACGTGCATGACGGATGTGTGGGTTTATCCGTCGTCGCCGATTGATCTCTCCGGCGTGCGCGATGATGGCCGTCGCAAATTCAACTTTGAGCCGCCGGAGCAGGGCGGTCATCTGCGCATCGTACAATCGCCACCCAAGACGCCGGGCTATGATCCGGCAAAGGACCCGACTGCTGTACCGTTGCACGAGCCGCGGCAGCGCGATGGTGGTTGCTGGGACAAAGGCGGCGCGAACGGGTTTTCCTCACCCGTGCATAAATCCGAGACGGTGGATTACGGCATTTTGCTCGAAGGCGAGCGCGTGTTGTGTCTGGATGACGGCGAACACGTGATGAAGCCTGGAGATGTGGTGGTGCAGTTGGGCAATTGGCACGGTTGGTGCAACCCGCGTGAAGGCAGCTTGATGGCCTTTGTGATGATGGGTGCCCGATATGAAAAATGAGATGAAAGCTGAGACGACAACCGTGACACCGCAGATCAAGCCCGTGCGCCGTCTGATCACGATAGACGACGGCCCCGGCATTCACGCCAAATCCAGATGTATCGCAGACGGCCCGTCGCCTGATGTGCGAACTGACCCCGCGCGCCCCGGATTTTCATCCACACGCATCTGGGTGACGGACCGCACACCGGCGCGAATTGAGGGGATAACTGAAACCCTGAACCAGCCGCATACCCTTGAGCCACCGCCTGGCGGATCCGTGTGCCGGGTTGTTACGTTTCCGCCAGACGCGAGTTATAACGTTGATGCCAAAGATGTTCAGGCCTACTTTGCAGCAATGGGTTCGTCTACGTCGTCCACATACTCGAAAAGCGCGCGGCATCCCTACATGCAAAAAACACGCACCCTGGATTTTTGCCTGATCCTCGAAGGCGAGATCACATTAGTCCTAGATAAACAAGACGTTAGCCTGAAGGCGGGCGATACGATTGTGCAGCGCGGCACGAATCACGCGTGGAGCAATCGCACGAATAGACCGTGCACCATTGCGTTTTCATCGCATGACGGAAGGTTCTGAGCTATATTGATCTGCGTAATCACATTGCAATCTGAATTCACTGACTTCATAGGGGGATGGCCATGAAAGATGATGGAATCAATCGGCGTGAGTTTTTAAAGGGTGCTGTAGCAGGCGGTGCGGTAGCGACGACAACCGCAGTGGGCTTGGCGCCGCAGGTAGCGGAGGCACAGCAAAAGCCAGCGGCGGCACCCGCGAACCCCGGCTACTCGTATTTGAATCTTGAAGAAGCCGCGTTTGTCGAAGCGATGGTCGATCACATGATCCCTGCAGATCAGTATTCGCCCAAGGGCACGGATCTGGGCATCAATATTTTTATTGATCGCGCATTGGCCGGCGGCTGGGGCAAGGGAGATCGTCTCTACATGCAAGGTCCTTGGAAAGTGGGCCACCCGAATCAGGGTTATCAGTTGCCTTTGAAGCCCGCTGATCTGTATCGCGCGGGCATTGCGGCCACCAATGCCTATTGCAAAAAGACGTATTCAAAATCGTTTGACCAACTGCCCGCAGCGCAAAAACAGGAAGTGCTCACCGGCTTGCAGGGCGGCAAAATCAATTTTGAAGGCGGTCTGCCCGCGCGCACGTTCTTCGGTACCATGTATCAGACAGTGATGGAGGGCATGTTCTCCGACCCGATTTACGGCGGTAATCGTAACAAGGCCGGCTGGCGCATGATTGGCTTCCCCGGCGTAGTGGCAGTGCATGCGCAAAACATCGAGAAGTTCCGTGACAAAAAATATGTGGTTGAGCCGCTCAGTATTTCAGACTTGAGCTAGGGGCCGTCATGGCTACCAGGTTGAAGGAAGTCGATGCCGTCATCGTCGGCCTCGGCTGGACGGGCGGCATCATGGCTGCGGAATTAACCAAGGCTGGAATGAAAGTGGTGGCGCTGGAGCGCGGCGCTGATCGTGGCACCACCGATGATTACACCGTGCCCAACATACGCGACGAATTACGTTATGTGCATCGCCACGATCTGATGCAGAACACCGCGCGCGACACGATTACCGTGCGCAATAACCCGTCGCAGGAAGCGCTGCCGATGCGCCGGCTCGGTTCGTTTCTGCCGGGTGATGGCGTCGGCGGTTCGGGCGTGCATTGGAGCGGCGTTACCTGGCGCTGGACGGATCAAGAGTTCAATGTGCGCACGATGTACGAGGAGCGCTACGGCAAGAAATTCATTCCTGAGGACATGACGATTCAGGATTGGGGCATCAGCTACGCAGAACTCGAACCGTACTATGAAAAATTCGAGTACACCGCTGCGGTGTCCGGCAAAGCGGGCAACTTGAAAGGTGTGATTCAGCCCGGCGGAAACCCGTTTGAAGCGCCGCGCGCCCGTGACTATGCGCTGCCGCCGCTCAAAACGATACACGCCAGCCAGATGTTTAACGATGCGGCTATCAAGCAGGGCTATCACCCGTTCCCCATACCCTGCGCGAATGCCTCGCAGGCGTACACCAACCCGGATGGACAAAAATTTGGCGCGTGCCAGTACTGCGGTTTTTGTCAGCGCTTCGGCTGTGAGGCGAATGCCAAGGGCAGCCCGCACGTTGCGGTGATTCCCGTGGCACGGCGCAGCCCGAACTTTGAGTTACGCACGCATGCGTGGGTGACCAGGGTGATGAAAGACCCCAGCGGCAAGCGCGTCACCGGCGTGCAGTACACCAACTTGCTCAATGGCGAAGAGTATGAACAACCCGCGAACATGGTGCTGCTCACCGCCTACGCCATCAATAACGTGCATCTGATGCTGCTGTCGGGCATCGGCGAGCCGTACGATCCGGTTAGCCAGAAAGGCGTGATCGGCAAAAATTATTGTTATCAAACGGGCGTTAATGCCAATCTGTTTTTCGACGGCAAAAATTTTAACCCGTTCATGGCGGCAGGCGGATCGCGCTTTGCGATGGATGACTTTAATACCAACTGGGATTTCGACCGCGGCCCGCACGGTTTTGTCGGCGGGTTTACGCTCTCTGCGGGATTCAACACCTCGCTACCCATCGGCAACCGACCGGTGCCCAGCGGTACGCCGCCGTGGGGCACTGGCTGGAAAGCCGCGCTGGTTAAAAATTATCAGCAGTTCATGAATATCAATTCCAGCGGCAGCGTGATGGCCAATCGCTACAACTGTTTTGATCTCGACCCCACCTACAAAAATGCGTTCGGCCAGCCGTTGATGCGCATGACTTTTGATTACAAGGCGAACGAGCAAAAGATGGGCACGCTGGCGGCGAAATTAGTTAACGATCTCGCGAAATCGATGAACCCTACCTCGTTCAACCCTGCCCGCGCGCGCGAAAGCTGGACGGTGGTGCCGTATCAAAGCACACACAACACCGGCGGCACCATCATGGGCGTCAACCCGAAGGTCAGCGCGGTAAACAAGTATTTGCAGAACTGGGATTACCACAATCTGTTTGTGATTGGCGCGAATGTGTTCCCGCACAATAACTCGTATAACCCCACCGGCCCGGTGGGGGCACTCGCGTACTGGACGGCGGATGCGATCATCAACAAGTATCAGAAAAATCCTGGCGCCCTGGTGTCAGCATGAGTTTCCGCATAAAAAACAATACAAAGCATTCAGGGGGAAGTTCATGGTAACCAAACTGAAAGAAGTCGATGCTGTCATCGTGGGCCTCGGCTGGACCGGCGGCATACTCGCCAAAGAGTTGACGCAGGCCGGGCTGAAGGTGGTGGCGCTTGAGCGCGGCGTGAATCGCAGCACAGCCGAAGATTACGCCGTGCCGGGCGTGCGTGACGAGCTGCGCTTTGTGCATCGCCACGATCTGATGCAGAACACCTCGCGCGACACGCTGACCGTGCGCAACAACATCAAACAGGAAGCGTTGCCGATGCGGCGGCTGGGTTCGTTTTTGCCTGGCGATGGCGTGGGCGGCTCCGGCGTACACTGGAGCGGCCACACCTGGCGCTGGACGGATAATGAATTCAAAATACGTTCCTTATACGAGGAGCGCCACGGCAAGAATTACATTCCTGACGACATGACGATTCAGGATTGGGGCATCACCTATGCCGAGCTTGAGCCGTATTACGACAAATTTGAATACACCGCAGCCGTATCAGGCAAGGCGGGCAACATCAAGGGCGTGATTCAGCCCGGCGGCAATGTATTTGAAGCGCCGCGCGCACGCGAGTATGCACTGCCCGCGTTGAAAACCATTCTGGCGAGCCAGATGTTCAACGATACCGCGAAAAACATGGGCTATCACCCGTTTCCGCGGCCCAGCGCGAATGCGTCGCAGGCGTATACCAACCCGGACGGATCGAAGTTCGGCGCGTGCCAGTATTGCGGCTTTTGCCAGCGCTTCGGCTGCGAGGCCAACGCCAAAGGCAGCGCGCACATCACGGTGATACCGATTGCCATGGCCAGCCCGAATTTTGAGTTGCGCACCAATGCGTGGGTAACTAAAATTTTGAAAGACCCCGCCAGCAAGCGCGTCACCGGTGTGCTGTATACCAACTTGCTCAACGGCGAGGAGTACGAGCAACCGGCGAGCATGGTGCTGCTTACGGCCTATGCGATTAATAACGTGCATCTGATGCTGCTGTCAGGTATCGGCGAGCCGTACGATCCGGTCAGTCAAAAAGGCGTCATCGGCAAAAATTATTGTTATCAAACAGGTGTCGGTGCGAACCTCTTTTTCGACGGCAGAAACTTTAATCCGTTCATGTCGGCGGGCGGCTCGAACCACACCATCGACGATTTCAACGCCAACTGGGGCTTTGATCGCGGCCCGCACGGTTATGTCGGCGGCTTTACCATCGGCGCGGGATTTAATACGTCGTTGCCGATTGGCAACCGGCCGGTGCCGAGCGGCACGCCGCAGTGGGGCACCGCGTGGAAAGCTGCGCAAGCGAAGAGCTATCAAACCTCGATGAATATCGGCGCCAGCGGCAGCGTGATGGCCAATCGTTACAACTACTTTGATCTTGACCCCACCTACAAAAATGCGTTCGGCCAGCCGTTGATGCGCATGACTTTTGATTACAAGCCGAATGAGCACAAGATGGGCGTTCTCGCGGCGAAACTGGTGAATGACATAGCCGCAGCGATGAATCCCCTCTCGTTCAATCGTGCTACGTCGCGCGAAAGCTGGACGGTGGTGCCGTATCAGAGCACGCACAACACCGGCGGCACCATCATGGGCGTCAACCCCAAGGTCAGCGCGCTGAACCGGTACTTGCAGAATTGGGATTATCACAATCTGTTTGTGGTGGGGGCGAACGTGTTCCCGCACAACGGCTCGTATAACCCGACCGGCCCGGTGGGCGCGCTCGCGTACTGGACTGCCGATGCGATTAAAAATCGGTATATGAAAAATCCTGGACCTTTGGTTCAAGCATAGGGAGAACAAATATGAAAACATTGATTCAAGGTTTGGTTGCCGTTGCACTGGTTAACGGTGGTGCGGCATTTGCACAAGACGCAACGCGCGGCGAAAAATTGTTCAACGAGTGTGCGGCGTGCCACTCGCCCGATCGCGCAGCGAAAGACACCGTTGGCCCGTCGCTGCATGGTGTGGTCGGGCGCAAGGCGGGCGAAGGCACGGAATTTCGTTACTCGCCGGCGATGAAGCGCAGCGGTATTACCTGGAGTTCGGATACGCTTAACTCTTTTATTAGTGATCCGCAGAAACTCGTGCCGGGCAATCGCATGCCGTACTCCGGTTTGCCGGAAGCGAAAGATCGCGCCGACTTAATCGCCTATCTACAGGCAACCATGAAGTAACGGTGGAAGTAATATAAGTAATTGTTTTTATTTATATTTTTGTAATTCTGTTGCCGAATATTTCGGGGAGGAAGTGATGGCGACCAAACTAAAAGAAGTTGATGTGGTGCTGGTGGGGATGGGCTGGACCGGCGGTATTCTGGCCAAAGAATTAAGCGAAGCGGGCATGAAGGTCGTGGGCCTGGAGCGCGGCGCGATGCGCTCCACAGCGGAAGATTTTTCCGTCCCGCGTATCCGCGATGATCTGCGCTTCGGCTCGCGCAACGATCTGATGCAAGACCCCGCCAAAGACACGCTCACCATCCGCAACAACCCGAAGCAGGATGCGCTGCCGATGCGCAGGCTCGGTTCGTTTCTGCCGGGGCAAGGCGTGGGTGGAGCGGGGTCGCACTGGAACGGCGTTACCTGGCGCTGGAGTGATAACGAACTTAAAGTGCGTACGCTCTACGAAGAAAAGTACGGCAAAAAATACATCCCTGACGATATGACGATTCAGGATTGGGGCATCACGTATGCCGAGCTTGAGCCTTATTACGAGAAATTCGAGCGCACTGCGGGCGTCTCTGGCAAGGCCGGCAACCTCAAAGGCGTCGTGCAAAAAGGCGGCAACCGCTTTGAAGCCCCACGCCAAAACGAATACGCATTGCCGCCGCTAAAATCAACGCAGGCGGGTCTAATGTTTGCAGAGGCAGCGGAAAAGGCGGGCTACAACCCATTCCCGCGTCCGGTGGCGAATGCGTCGCAAGCCTATACCAATCCAGATGGCGCAAAATTTGGCGCATGCCAGTATTGCGGCTTTTGTGAGCGCTTTGGCTGCGAATCCAACGCCAAGGGCAGCCCGCATTTCACCGTGATACCGATTGCCATGCGCAATCCGAATTTTGAGTTGCGCACGAATATGTGGGTTACCAGGGTAAACAAGGATTCAACCGGCAAAAAAGTCACCGGCGTGACGTACACCAACACCTTGAATGGTGAAGAGTTCGAGCAACCCGCAGGCATGGTGATACTCACCGCCTATGCGATCAACAACGTGCATATCATGCTGCTGTCGCAGATCGGTCAACCGTACGATCCGGTGACGCAAAAAGGTGTTGTCGGTAAAAATTATTGCTATCAAACGGGGGCGGGTGCGACGCTGTTTTTCGACAATCACCATTTCAACCCGTTCATGTCTACCGGCGGCTCGAATTTCGGCATAGATGATTTTCACGCTAACTTTGAGTTTGATCGCTCAAAGTATGGCTACATCGGCGGTGCTACGGTGGGTGGTGGTATGACTAATGGTCGGCCTATCACCTATCGCCCCGTACCCAGCGGCACGCCGCAATGGGGCTCGGCGTGGAAAGGGGCGACTGCCAAGTGGTACAACAGCGCGATGAGCATCGGCTCCAGCGGCAGCGTGATGGCCAATCGCTACAACTATTACGATCTTGACCCCACCTACAAAAATGCCTTCAACCAACCGCTGATGCGCATGACCTTCGACTACAAGGAAAACGAGCATAAGATGGGTCGCCATATCGCGCAAGTGATTAACGATCTGGCGAAATCGATGAGTCCCACTTCATTCAACCCGGCCACGATGCGCGAAAGCTGGACCGTGGTGCCGTATCAAAGTACGCACAACACCGGTGGCACCATCATGGGCACAAGCCCCGGCAACAGCGTGGTGAATAAATATCTGCAAAGCTGGGATTGCCACAATCTTTTTGTGATGGGTGCGGGCGTGTTCCCGCATAACGCGGCCTACAACCCCACCGGACCGGTGGGCGCGCTCGCGTATTGGGCGGCGGACGCAATCAAGAATCGCTATGTGAAGAATCCGGGGATGCTGGTTTAAATAGGGCGTGCGGCGGCAACAAGGGAACACTTGAGCCGCACGCCATATGACTTCAACCTGACTGTCCTCCTTGGTAATGATGTTGATGACTCGCGTGCATTTGTTGTTCCGTCTCTTATTCGTAGCCGCTGTCGTTGTTGCCGGGCACGTGCATGCACAAAGCTACCCCGCCAAACCCGTCAGAATCCTGATTCCAGTCCCCGCAGGCGGCACGGTAGACGTACTCGCACGCATGCTGACGCCCGCAATGTCCAATCTGCTAGGCCAGCAAATGGTGATCGACAATCGTGGCGGCGCGGGCGGCTTGATCGGTACCGAGCTTGCCGCCAAAGCTGCGCCCGATGGCTATACGTTGCTGATGTGCAGCCAGGGGCCGATCACCATTGTGCCGCATCTGCAAAAGAACGTGCCCTACGACACGCTGCGCGATTTCACTGCCGTGAGCCTGATTTCCGCCGGGCCGTATCTGCTGGTGACACAGCCCAACGCGCCGTTCAAAACCATTAAGGAACTCATCGCAGCAGCGAAGGCCGAGCCGGGCAAAATCAATTACGCCTCTGCGGGCAGCGGCGCGCCCAATCATCTGGCGAGCGAACAGTTCAAAAACATGGCGGGCATCAACCTGCTGCATGTGCCGTACAAGGGCGCACCGCAAAGCGTGACCGACGTGCTGGGCGGCCACGTGCGCTTGAATTTCGGTTCGATACCGCCGCTGTCGCCGCACATCAAAGCGGGGCGTTTGCGCGCGCTGGGCGTGTCGAGCGCGAAACGCGCGTCGCAAATGCCCGATCTTCCAACCATCAGCGAAGCGGGCGTGCCGGGCTACGAGTTCTACGCATGGTTTGGCATGCTAGCGCCAGCGAAAACGCCAAAGCCTTATCTCGCACGCATACACGAAACGTTGTTGAAGGCCTTACGCGCGCCGGAAACCGCCAGCCAGTTTGAAGCGCAGGGCGCTGACCCCGTGGGCAACGGCCCCGAGGAATTCGCAGTGTTTTTAAAGCGCGAGTACGATAAATACGCGAGCGTGGTGAAGACAGCAGGGC
Organism: Betaproteobacteria bacterium; assembly: GCA_947486575.1. Taxonomy (GTDB): domain Bacteria; phylum Pseudomonadota; class Gammaproteobacteria; order Burkholderiales; family SG8-41; genus UBA5216. Next base: position 15,844 of record CANKUB010000024.1, read on the forward strand.
TGCGCATTGAGTAGGCGCGCGCGAGGTGTCTTGAAAAGGCCGGGCAGCTTTCGTAACTATTTGTTTTTATTGCTATTATTTTGCGCAGCCCTCACGCCGTGCCGCGCGCAACAGTACCCCGCCAAACCCATCCGCATCATCGCCGCCGTAGCACCCGGTTCCGGGCCGGACATCATCTCGCGTCTGATCGGCGGCAAACTCACCGAAGCCTGGAAGCAGCCCATAATTGTCGATAATCGCGCAGGCGCGGGCGGCAACCTTGGCGCGGAAATCGCCGCGCGTGCGGCACCGGATGGTTACACGCTGCTGATGGTGACCGCCAGCCAGCCCATTGCGGCGACGCTGTTTCCCAAACTCAATTACGATTTATTACGGGATTTTCACCAGTATGCCTGCTGGCCTTTACACCGTTCATTCTGGTGGTGAACAACAGCGTCGCGGCGACATCGGCGGCTGAGTTGATTGCACTGGCGAAAGCGAAACCGGGCACACTGCGCTATGGCTCCGGCGGCAATGGTTCACCGCCTCATCTGGCGGCGGAAATGTTGCGCAGCCAGACTGGTATTGATCTATTGCACGTGCCGTACAAAAGCATCGCGCCTGCGCTGACGGAACTGGTGGCTGGCCAGATACAAATGGCGTTCTCGGTGGTCTCCACGGTGCTACCGTTGACGAAAACCGGCAAGCTGCGCGCGCTGGCAGTCACCAGCGCAAGACGCACGCCGCTTGCGCCCGACTTGCCCGCATTGGCTGAGACGCTGTCAGGCTATCAACTCACCGGCTGATATGGTCTGGTTGCGCCTGCGGGTATGCCGCGAGAAATCATCACACGGGTGAACGAGGTTTCGGTGCGCGCCGTGAAAAGCGCCGATGCGCAGGAGAGGCTCACCGCGCTCGGTGCGGAAGCCAGCGGCAGCACGCCAGCGGAATTTGCCGCGCACCTGCGCGCTGAAATTCAGCGGCTGGGCAAAGCGGTGCGTGAATCGGGCGCACGCGCGGAATGACCGTTCAGTGTTTCTTCGGCCAATTGTCGTCATCAACAATGATATTGATGACCCGCGTGCGTTTCGGCCCTGCGTACTGTTCCATTTTCACCAGCACCGGGTAGAGTTCGGCGAGTCTGGCGCGCGCGTCGGATTCTTTTTCAAACCTTAGCAATTCGCCGTTGGCACCTTTAACGTCGTGCCATACGCGCGCGTCGTTTTCGTCGTCTTGCACTTGCAGTTTGAACATATCGCTTACTCCGTTTTTGCGCTGGTGGCTTTGGCCACGCGCGCCCATTTGTCGAGTTCGGTTTTCAAAAACACAGCGAATTCCTGTGGCGTGCTGGCCACGGTTTCAAAGCCCAGCGCCGTAATTTTTTCCTGCACGTCAGGCAACTTTAAACTCTTGGCCGCTTCGGCTTGCAGTTTGTTGATAATGTTGCGTGGGGTTTTTGCGGGAACGAGCAGGCCGTTCCATGCGGCTGCGTCGAAATCCGCGATCCCAGCTTCTATCATTGTAGGCAGTTCCGGCATGGCGGCGGAGCGTTTGCGCGTGGTGACCGCCAGACCGCGCAGGCGACCAGCCTTGATCTGCGGCACGGAAGCCGGGCTGACCACAAACATGAATTGTGCCTGATTGCCAAGCAGTCCCACCACCCCTTGCCCCACGGTTTTGTAAGGCACATGCACTACGTTGATACCCGTTTTCAGTCGTTAAAATTCCGTGATGATGTGGGCGGGAGAACCGGTGCCGCCGGAGGTGTAATTGATTTCGCCCGGCTTGGCCTTTGCCAGCGCAAGCAGCTCTTCGACCGATTTGACCGGCACGGCGGGATTGACGCAGAGGATGAATGTAATGGTGCCGAGCAGACTCACCGGCGCAAAACCGCGCTCCATGCTGTACGGCACTTTGAAATAGTTCGGGCTGATCGTATGCGTGCCGGTTGCGAGCAATAACGTATAGCCATCGGGTGTGGCGCGCGCCACCAGTTCTGCTGACAGCATGCCGCCGCCACCGCCGCGCTCTTCCACCACGATTTGCTGGCCCCAAGCGTCGGTAAATTTCTGGCCGAGGATGCGCGCCATCGCGTCGGGCCCGCCGCCGGTGATCCAGCGTATGGGTTTGCGCGGGAAATTGCCCACCGCGTCGGCGTCGGTTGCTGTGGGCAGCGCCGCGTGTGCGGCGGTGGTCGCGCCAAGGACGCTGCTGATAAATATCCTAACTATTTGTTTATTAAGCATAATTACCAACTACGTTAAGGCGTTCGCAGCCTGATGCCTTTTGCTGTGAAATCAAGTTTGTGGTGTCTGCGCCGATACCGGATTACGAGCTTCGTTGCCGGGCCGGTCATGTGGATTTTTGACTCAGTCTGGTGCAAAAGCAAAAAACAGAGGCGTACATGATTAAGGTTCAGTCGCTCAGGCACACAATCATAGCCCAGTTCCTGGTGATACTGCTGCCGGTGGTTGCACTGCTGGTGTATCAAACCTGGCAAGACGCGCGCCGCAGTGTAGAGATGGAGCATCTGGCCCAGTTGCATGGGCTGGCATTGGCAGCCAAGGAGCGCTATGCCACCTTCCTGAACGGTGCGACTGACGCGGTTGATACGTCGGCGTTGAGTCGGTCAGCGGTTAGCGCTTTGTGGGATGCCCGCCATGCACTGGATGAACTGGGCCAGCGTTCGCAATCTGCTGAAATCGTACATGCGGCAAAAAGTATTTTTGCCATGGCTGAGGCGCTGGAAGCGGATGCAGGTGTTCATACACTGCGCGCGCTGGGAGATCAAATAGCGTTGGCGCGCACCGTGATTCATGAAGCGCAAGCCGACTACGACTTGCAACTCAATGAATTGATTCAACAGTCGATCAAACAATCGGCACTGGGTGTGCAAATTGTCATAGGCGTATCGATACTGGTATTGCTGATGACGATCTGGTGCGTCTTCCGCATGATTCATTACCTCTCGCGACCGCTGGAACTGGCGGTGTCGATTGCTGATCGTATCGCCGAGGGCGGCACTGTGGCTGAGGGCGATTTCAATCTGCAGCTCGATGTGGGTAATTTGATTCGTTCGCTGGGGCGCATGTATCGGAATCTCAAATCGGCACAGTCCGAAGCCCATGTGCATCGCAAGGGTCTCGAAGAAAAAATCGATCAGCTTGCTGATAGTCAGACGAGTCTCGCCGAGGCGCAGCATCTGGCGCAAATGGGCAATTGGTACTGGGATCGCGCAGGGGCGCGGGGCAACTGGTCGGACGAAATGTACCGGCTGCTGGGATTTACACCGGGAGAATGCGCACCCAGCTGGCGCAATTTTCTCAGGCTGGTTGATGCAACGGAACAGGCATCGTTACGGGCGCAGTTCCGGTCGCTGATTGCCAGACCCGGCAGTGTTTCCGTGGAACACCACATCACTTAGCCTGACGGCTTGTATCGCGTGATACACACACAGACGTCGTCGCGCGCCGGACGCGACGGAACCGTAGTGCGCTTGTACGGCACTGTGCAGGATATTACCGAACGCAAGAACGCCGAAGAAAAGATGCATTATCTGGCCATGTATGACGCGTTGACGGGCTTGCCCAATCGCCAGTTCTTTCAGGAGCAACTGGAACACGCGGTGCTGCGCGCGCAGCGCAGCGGTAGCCACTTTGGCGTGATGTTTATTGATCTGGATCGCTTCAAGCGCATCAACGATACGCTGGGCCATGCGACCGGTGATATGCTGCTGCGCGAGGTCTCCATGCGGCTCGGTGGGTGTGTGCGCGGGGGTGATGTAGTGGCGCGCGAAAGCAGCGACCCAGGGTATCAGGCGGCGCGGGAAATTCAGGCGGGGCGGGTAGCACGCCTCGCTGGCGATGAGTTCACCGTAACGCTCGACACACTGAAAAGCCCGCAGGACGCCGCACGCGTCGCACAGCGCATCCTTGCGGAAATGTCGCGGCCCTTTATGTTGAATGGCAACGAAGTAGTGGTCACCGCGAGCGTCGGCATTGCGATCTTTCCGCAGGATGGCGAGCAGGCCAGCGTGCTGCTGAAAAACGCCGATGCCGCCATGTATCAGGCCAAGGAACTGGGGAAAAACACCTATCATTTTTTCGCCGGCGATATGAACAGTGCCGCGGTCGAAAAACTGAAAATGGAAAGCGAATTACGTCATGCACTGGAGCGCAATGAGCTCTTATTGCATTACCAGCCGAAGGTCGATGCACGCAGCGGGCGCATCACTGGCGTTGAAGCCCTGATGCGCTGGCAACACCCTGAGCGCGGGCTGGTGCCACCGGGCGTGTTCATTCCCGTTGCCGAAGAAACCGGATTAATTGTCGCAATGGGCGAGTGGGTGCTTGAAGAAGCCTGCCGCCAGAAAAAAATCTGGCGTGATGCGGGCCTGCCGGGCATCGACATGGCGATTAACCTCGCCAGTCCCAGCTTTCGCAAGACGGATCTTGTCGAACGCGTTGCCGATACGTTGACGCGTTACGGTGTGCCGCCCACCGAGTTGTGCCTGGAGGCCACCGAAAGCATTTTGATGCGCGACGCGGATGTAGCGATGGTGACGCTGAATCGGCTGCGTGATCTGGGCGTAAAACTTTCCATCGATGATTTTGGCACGGGCTATTCGTCGCTGAGCTACTTGCGGCGCTTTCCGATTAACCAATTGAAAATCGATCGATCGTTCGTTAACGAAGTGACTTCGTGTCCTGATGACGCAGCCATTATTGCCGCGATAGTTTCGCTCGCGCGCACGTTGAAACTCGAAGTCGTTGCCGAAGGCGTGGAAACTGCGGATCAAATGCGGCGGCTTATTGAGCAAGGCTGCCGCATCATGCAGGGTTTTTACTTCAGCAAGCCATTGACGTCGGAAGACCTGACGCGCCTGCTCACACGCGGCACCGATTTCCGCGCCAAACTGTTTCGCGCGCCGTTCGCGGCGGCGGAATTGGCGCAGGTGGCGTAAATCAGTTTAACCGCAACATACCCTGTGTAAATTACGCAACGAATTGCATGAATCAATTTTTAATGACGATTGCAATCGGGCTAAGCGATAAGGTTCATCGTCAGTCTACTGTTCTGCAAAGCTAAAACGAAAATCCCGCCGAGGCGGGATTGATAAATCGGATGTCGCGACCCTGTGATTTTTGCCTAACTTGCTTCGGGCACCAATAGTTGGGAGCAAGCCTCCGCTACGCCATTTGCCGGTTCCGTTGCGCCGGGCATTGTTGCAAATCCAGCCTTGGTAATCAGGGCGCCGCGCGACCAGCGTTCTGTTTTCTTCAACTCAGCCAGACGCTCTGGAAGATTTGCTGCGGCTTTAAATTGCACGCTGCAAATTTTGGAAAGCACGCCAACGACAGCCGTTTCAGTCTGTGTTTTTGCGAACCTTTCTGCAACGCTGGGAGATTTCCACCCAACCAACTGGAACCCGATCCAGGAAATCAGCACCGCACCCGCAAGAGCGCCCAACATAAAGGGTTTTGAATGTTTTTGAATTATCGTTAAGTCCATGTCAGCTCCTTTGTCCCCCAAGAGGAAGTCCCTCTCCTTCGCATACCCGTCTTTGGACTATGGGTTAGGGGGTACGTTCAACGCTGACGCGAGAGGCTTCATCGCAAGGGACATCTTTCCAACGTAAGCTATGTGGCTACGTACTTCCTCGTAGCACACAATCAATCCGTGCATTGTTATTTTGAGCAGGAAACGTGCTGTTCGCCACCAGCGCCACCGAGTGCCTCATCGGCGCAGAATGCCCCATGTGGCCTTTATGCGGTGAGCGTCGTACGGTTTTCGCGCGCAAAGCGCAGAATTCGTGTAAGTTTAGCAGTCCATCAGCATTTAATGCGCAGGAGTTATTCCATCATGTTTGCCTACGTTGGCTGTTTCACCACCGCGCATCGCAAGGCGCGCGGCAAGGGCATAAGCGTTTACCGTATTGATGCGACTTCCGGCGCATGGTCGCTGGTCGAGGTGCTGAAGACCATCGCCAACCCGGGCTACCTTGCGCTCGATAGCCAGCAGCGTTTTCTATACGCGTCGCATGGTGATGGCGACACGGTGAGTGCCTACGCCATAGATCCACAAACGCGGAAGCTGAAATTTCTCAATCAGCAGCCGAGCCGTGGTGACAATGGGCCGCATCTGGTGGTTGATCCTGGCGATAAATACGTGGTGGTGGCAAACGGGCCGGGTATTGCCGTGCTGCCGATCAACGCGGATGGCTCATTGGCGCCGTTGACCGATGCCGTTGTCCCGCCGGGTAAAGAAGGCCCCTACAGGCGCGAACAAGGGCTGGGTGCGCATCCGCATCAGGTAGTGTTCGATGCCAGCGGTCGGTTTTTGATTTCACCCGACAAAGGTGTCGATGCCACGCACATTTACAAGCTTGATTTGGCGAATGGCAAACTCGCGCCCAATGATCCGCCGTTCGTGAAATCGCGTTACGGCGCCGGGCCGCGGCACTTGTCGTTTCACCCGTCGCGCCCAATCGCGTACTTGATTAATGAACTGGATTCCACGGTGACTACCTATCAGTGGGATACGCAGGGTGATACCCGCGGCTCGCTGACACCCGTGCATATCATTCCCACCACGCCACCGACGTTCGTGGGCGACAACACGGGTGCGGAAATTGCTGTTGCACCCAACGGGTTATTTGTCTATGTGTCGAATCGCGGGCACAACAGCATTGCCACGTTCGCGGTGGATCCTAAAGACAGCACGCTGACACCGCTGGGCTGGGAGCCTACGCAAGGTAAAAAGCCGCGCTTTTTTGCGCTCGATCCGGCGGGCGAAAAATTGTATGTGGCGAACGAGGGCAGCGATACTCTGGTTGCGTTTAAGCTCGGCGCAATGAGTGGAAAGCCGGTGCCTGCAGGATTAATCATTCATACCGGTTCGCCGTCTTGCATCGCTTTCGCCAAATAGTCATTTCATTATTTATTAATAAAAACAAATACTTACGAAAAGGCTGCGCATGGATTTAGAACTGAAAAATAAAGTCGCGATTGTCGGCGGCGCCAGCAAAGGGCTGGGCCGCGCATGCGCGGAAGTGTTGGCGGAAGAAGGCATGAAGGTAGTGATGTGCAGCCGCAGTCAGGCTGATCTGGATCAGGCAGCGGACACCATCCGCGCCAAGACCAAGGCAGAAATTTTGACGTTTGCCGGCGATCTGGAAAAAAACGAGGTGATACAGAAACTCGTTGCCGCCGCTGCTGCAAAGTTCGGGCGCATCGATGTGCTGATCAGCAACTCCGGCGGGCCGCCGCTGGCGAAGTCAATCGACGCCACCGAAGAACAATGGGCGGTGGCGGTGCAGCGTTCGCTGTTCTTTTTTGCGCGCATGGCACGCGAGGTGTTGCCGCACATGCGTGCGCAAAAAAGTGGACGCATTATCAATATTCTTGCCAGTACCATTTATCAGCCAATCCCGAATCTCGCGCTGTCGGGTGCTACCCGGATGGGCGTCGTGGCGTATGCCAAGAGCCTTGCCGATGAAGTGGGGCGCGATGGCATACTGGTGAACAATATTGCGCCGGGTTCCTTGTTGAGTGAGCGCATGCTGGGCAACGTGACGGCGCGTGCGAAAGAACTCGGCATTTCATTGGAGAAAGCGCTCGAAGAGCGCGCCAAAGAAACCTCCGTCGGCCGCATCGGCGATCCGCGCGAGCTGGCGAATCTGGCGGCGTTCCTGGCGTCGGGGAAATCGAGCTATATCACTGGCACCACCATTCGTGTCGATGGCGGATTGGTGCGTTCTGTTCTGTAAGGGAGATCGACATGAAGATCACCAAACTCGAAACCTTTGTCGTTGATGGCGGCTGGCGTGCGTGGACGTACGTAAAAGTCGAAACCGATGAAGGCATTACCGGCTGGGGGGAGTGCTCGGATTACCGCGTGACCAACGCGGTGGAAGGCATGGTGCGCGATCTCACGCCACTGCTGATCGGCAAAGACCCGTGTGCCTATGAAATGCGCTTTATCGACATGATGCGCATCACGCGTTCCAGCCCTGGCGGCATTACTGCGCGCGCGATTGCGGGCATTGAATGCGCGCTGGTGGATATCGCCGCGCGGGCGCGCAATATCTCGGTGGTGGAAATGCTGGGTGGGCCAACGCGCGACAAGGTGCGGCTCTACTGGTCGCACTGCGGCACCACGCGCGTGCGTCATCACGACATGGTGGGTGCGCCGCCGATCAACACCTGGGCGGATGTGACTGCGCTGGGCAAAGAGGTGGTTGCGCGTGGCTTTACTGCACTCAAAACCAATATCGTGATGCCGGGGCAAAATGGCACCTGGATGAGCGGGTTTGGCGGCTTTGGCCTGACCATGGGACCGAATGACGAGTGGGCGCCCAATGCCCTGATAGATCATGTGGTCAAGCATATCGGCACGCTGCGCGACGCCGTGGGACCGGACTTTGATATCAATCTCGATCTGAACTGGCACTTCAAGCCCGAAGCCTGTATGCGCATTGCGAAGGCACTGGAGCCGTTCAATCTGCACTGGCTCGAAATTGATACGCACGACGCCGATGCACTGTTGCATATCAAACAATCGACCAGCACGCGCATTTGCACGGGCGAAACGCTGATCCACATGAAAGAATATTTGCCGTTTTTCCAGAAACACGCGGCAGACATGTTTATGATTGACGTGCCATGGAACGGTATCGTGCAGGGCAAAAAAGTCGGTGATCTGGCGGCCACCTTCGGCCACAACATCGGCCCGCACAATCATTACAGTCACTTATCCACCCATATGAGCGCTGCGCTGTGTGCGACACTGCACAATGTGCGCATTATGGAAATCGACATCGACGATGTGCCATGGAAAGATGATCTCGTGACCCACAAACCCGAAATCGTCGACGGCCACATGATTATTCCCAAGCGGCCAGGCTTAGGCACGGCGATTGTTGAGGAAGTTGCGCGCGCGCACCCGTGGGATGCCAACAAGGCTGCGCATGCCAAGCAGTTGGCGCAGCCGAAGAACCTGCGCAGCTAGTCCGGCATAAACGCGAGCCGCTTATCCGGTTCGGAAACGACGCTGTTGACCCATTCCGCATCCGGGACGCAGCCACCGCTGATGTCGAAAATAATATAACCGTCCACGGACAGTTGGATATTATTGATGTTGACGGGGCTTAACGCGCCGCCGAACAATTGTTGCTCGATAAAAGATTTCGCCACACGCAGTTTTGCCATTATTTTTTTTCAGCCATCTTCTTGCCGTCATGGTTGTACGACAACAGTTCAAGCCGTTCTTTGGTATTGATGGTGCCTTTCGAGTTGGATTCCTCGAACTCAAGCGCAACAATGTTTGCGGCGGCGGGGCTGAACCAGTAACGATACGCGCCCGTACCCTCAGAGCTGGAGCCATCTTTCTTTCTTTTGGTTTTGTATTTAGTTGATCCTTCCACGCGCAGCGTGTCGAACACGCCAGCGGGAACGATAACCTGTTCCTGGCGAATGACTTTAAAGGTGTAAGCGATTTCGACTGTTCGATCGTCCCTATCGAGCACGCCCACCGACGACCACGTTTTGCCGATACTCATCGGGAATTCATGCAGCGGGCGTTTTGGCGTCCATAGAACGTTGACTTTGCCGTCACGCAATCGGCGTTTCAGGTTCAACGACTTGTCGGTAATGTAGCCGCCGAATTGCAACTCATCGGCGGACACGTTGGTAAGCCTGCGCGTGAATTTTTCGGTGACTGAACCACTTAACATATCGATAGTCTGGAAGTTCCAGGCGTCGCCTGCTTTTAGTTGCGGCGCGGCAATGCTGTCGATTTTCGCCGATGGGGTAGCGACTGCGGCACTGCCGGTGGCGGGCGGCGCCGGCGGCTGTGGCACAAAAATAAAATCACCCTCTAGCGAAGTGCTCTCCCACGGAATTTGCTTTCCGCCGGAATCCTTGCGCACCGCAGCGCGCACGTTCTTGAATACGTCTTCAATTTTTGCACCGGGCTTTTGCAGCGATTGCAGCAGATGCTGTGTGTAAAGGCCGTTCTGGCCTTCGCCGTCGCTCGCCACTGAACCCGGCGCCGTGGCAAAGGCAATCATCGTGCCGACTGGCGCATCCATTTGTGCCAGCCCCGTGCCACCCGAGCGAAAACTGCGCGCAAACGGATTGTTGCGGCAGGCATCGAGAATCACGATATTGAGGCGGTTATTCGCGGCCTCCATCTTGTCGAGTACCTGCCCGGCATCAACGCTGTTGTAGGCGACCTCGTCTTCACGTTGAATCTGCGCATCCACAGGAACCAGAAAATTGCGGCCCTTCACCTGCATGCCATGACCTGCGTAATAAAACAATCCGACGCCGCCATTCTTCAAGGCATCACCGAATTCGCGCATTGCGAGCTGCATTTCTTTTTGTCCGGCGTTTTCTTTCATGGCCACCTTGAAACCGTAGGCAGTCAAGGCTTTGGCGATAGCGCGCGCATCGTTGACCGGGTTGGGCAGCGGCGACTCCTTGTATTGGCTATTGCCAATGACCAGCGCGATGCGCTGTTCACCGGTAGCGCTACCAGGTTTAGGCGCACCTTGCTGTTGCGCCAGCGCAGGCAAGGTCACTAAGGTGCAAACAACCATCAGAAATCGGACAAACCACGTCGTCATCGGATACTCCCGTAGGCCCGTGCAGGTGCGCCGGTCAGATTATTCTACTCCCGGCGGCGTCAGCCGACGTGGTGGTGATGCGCTAATATGTGTAAAGACGCTTGACTGCGGCACGTTGGTGACGGAAGCTTTCAAGCTCACCCAATAACTGCAAAGGAGAATGCAAATGGATCGTCTGAAAGCCAGTGATTTTCCGCCCGAAGTGTTGAGACTGTTCGATGGTTTTGTGCATGGCACCAAGACCCGGCGCGAGTTTCTCGATGGGGCCGCGAAGTTTGCCGTGGGCGGTTTTACCGCTGCCGCCATGCTGGAAGCGCTGCAACCGAATTTTGCCTGGGCGCAACAGGTAAAAAAAGATGACCCCCGTATCAAGACTGAAAATCTCGACTACGATTCGCCGCAGGGCCACGGCAAGATGCGCGGGCTTTTCGCCAAGCCTGCCAATGCTACGGGCAAACTGCCCGGTGTGTTTGTCGTTCATGAAAATCGGGGCTTGAATCCATATATCGAAGATGTCGTGCGCCGTCTTGCGGTATTGAATTTTGTAGCGTTTGCACCTGATTCGTTGTTTCCTGTCGGTGGCTATCCAGGCGACGAAGACAAAGGGCGCGATTTGTTCGCTAAACAGGATACGAAAAAGCGAATCGAAGATTTAGTTACAGGGGTTGGTGTGCTGAAAGCGCGGCCTGAGTGCAGCGGCAAAGTTGGCGCAGTCGGCTTCTGCTTTGGCGGCGGCATCGTAAACCTGCTTGCGGTACGCTTGCCTGATCTGGCTGCGGGTTCGGCGTACTATGGCGTACAACCCGCTGCGAGCGATGTGCCAAAAATCAAAGCAGCTCTGATGATTCACAATGCCTCGGATGATCAGCGTATTAATGATGGCTGGCCGCCGTACGAGGAAGCGCTCAAGGCCAACAAGGTGCGCTACGAATATTTCAGCTACCCAAATACGCAACACGGGTTTCATAACGATACGACACCGCGCTTTGATGAAACGGCTGCTAAACTGTCTTGGCAACGCACGGTGGATTTTTTCAACAAGCATCTGCGCTAGATTCTTTATAACCAATTGTTTCTATTGAATTAATTTATATAACAGGATTAAGAACATGGACGGCTCCGAACAAAATAAAACCGGCACGATCACCGGATCACGTGCGCTGGTGGATGCGCTGTTGCGCGAAGGCATTGATCACGTCTTTGGCATTCCAGGCACGCAAAATCTTGCGTTTCTGGACGCGCTGCGCGATACACCGCAAATTCGCTTTATCCTGACGCGCCATGAGCAGGGTGCGGCGTTCATGGCCTACGGCTTTGCGCGGGCACGCAATGCGCCCGCCGTGGTGACAGCGACCGAAGGGCCGGGACTGACCAATCTGGTGACGGCGATTGCGGCAGCCAACAAAGGCAATGTGCCGCTGATCAGCATCTGCGGCGTGCAGGAAAGTGAAATGCGCGAGCGCGATGCGACGCAGGATCTCGATCAGATTCCGTTCATGCGCCCCATCACCAAGTGGGCCTATAGCATTCCGTATCCTGAGCGCATTCAGGAAATGGTGCGCAAGGCGTTTCGTGTGGCGCTTACCGAGCCGCAAGGCCCGACCCATCTGGAAGCGCCGAATGAAGTCATGCTGCAAAAGGTAAAGGCGGAGCCCATTGCCCCAGCCGCGTATCGCGCGACCGTGCCAGCGGTATCCGATCCGGCGCAGCTGGACGACGCGTGGGCGCTGATCAGCAAGGCGGAGCGCCCGTTGTTCGTGGTGGGTCGTGGCGTGATGAAAGAAAAGGTTATCGGCGAGATGGAGAAATTGGCCACCGCCACGGGCATACCGGTCGCCGTGCTGCAATATTCGCCCGATGGATTTCCGTCTACGCATCCGCTGGCCCTGGGCCCTCTGGGACGCAACGGGTTTTCGAGCGCCAACAAGAATGCGCCGAAGGCGGATGTCATCATCGCTGTTGGTTCGCACTTTGATGTGTTCTCGACAATGTACAAATACGGCGTATTCAGCAAGGACGCCAAGATTATTCATCACACTTCAGCGCCCGGGCAGATTGGAATCGTATTCCCGGTGGAAATGGGTGTGGCAGGCTCGGCAGCAAGTTTTATCAAAGGGCTGGCCCAGCGTGCTGCCAAGTCCGCTGCGCGCAAATCGTGGGTGGATGTCGCCAAGGCACGTGCTGAATTCGACGCAGAGTTGAACGGCGTGCTGAAGCCGGATGCGGTGCCTATTCAGTCACAATGGGTTGCGCATTGCATCCGCAAGGTACTGCCGAAGAACGGCATCTGCGTGGTGGATGCCGGCAATGGTGGCAAGCATGTGCGCAGCTATTTCAAGAGCTACGATCCATTTACCTTTCAGTGTATCGATGACTGGGCGTCGGTGGGCGGCTCATTCCCGATTGCGCTGGGCGCCAAGCTCGCGTGCCCTGATCGTCCGGTGATTTCAGCCTCCGGCGACATGGGCATTATGTGCAACATTGGCGAACTGGAAACCGCTGTGCGTGAAAACATCCCTGTCGTGCACGTGATTTTCAACGACGAAGGCTTGGGCAACGAGCGCGCGTTTCAGAACGAGCATTTCGGTGGCCGCTTCTTCGCTTGCGATTACAAGAACCCGGATTTTGGTGCGCTGGCAAAAGTGTTTGGCGCATACGGCGAGCGCGTGACCAAGCCCGGTGACCTGGAAGGTGCCATTCAGCGCGCGCTGGACAGCGGCAAGCCGGCATTGATCGACGTGATGATTGACCAGAAGACCCTGGCGCCGGTTGTGTTCAAGCAGTAGCAGGACCCCCCTTCTGCCTACGCCAGGGCGGGAGGGGGTTGCGGCTATTCGACGCGTATATTCCCTGCCTTCACAACACGCGTGTACTTGGCGATTTCTTCGGCGATGAAACGATTAAATTCCTCGGGCGAATTGTGCCCGGGTTCGTACCCATTGGCGCGCAGGCGCTCCTGCACATCGGGCAGTTTGAGCGCTCGGCCGGCCGCTTGGTTGAGCCGGGCGACGATGTCTTGCGGCGTGCCGGGCGGAACCCACAAGCCAAACCAGGTGGTGGACGAATAGCCGGGTACCATCTCGCTCAACGCGGGCAGGTCGTTCATAGCCGGCGAGCGCTTTTCGGTGGTGACGGCCAGTCCGCGCAGTTTTCCGGCGTTGATATGCGAGGCCATCACCAGCAAGCCGCCGAAGTAAATCTGGATATGTCCGCCAAGCAGATCCGTGATCGCGGGTGCATCGCCTTTGTACGGCGCATGCGTCATCTCCAGTTTCGCCATTTGCCGGAATAGCTCGGTTGCCAGATGTGGCACGCTGCCGGTGCCCGACGAACCAAACGTCAGCGCCCCCGGTTTTGCCCTTGCAAGCTCAAGAAATTCTTTCAGATTGACGGCTTTCATCGAAGGATGCACCGACATGACAAAGGGCCCGCGCGCGAGCATCGATACCGCCGCAAAGCCCTTGATCGGATCGTAAGGCAGTTTGTAGAGCGCCGCGTTGGAGGCATAACTCGAGGCGCCGATGAGTATGGTGTAGCCGTCGGGGGCCGCTCGCACCACCATCTCCACGCCGATCGAGCCACCCGCGCCCGTGCGATTGTCGATCACAACGGGTTGCGCGAAGTCCTCGGCAAGTTTGGGCGCAAGAATGCGTGCCATCACATCGGTGCCGCCGCCGGGTGCAAAAGGCACGATGGCGCGTACGGCTTTGGTCGGCCATTTTGCGGCTTGGGCATGAGCCAAGGGCGCCAGACTCGCGAGCGCCAGTAACAGCAAATTTTGTATCGGTTTCAAGAGGTGCTCCTCCGGGAAGCTCAGATTATTGTTGTTTTCACGAATAATCATAACTCAGTACCGCCGGTTTTGCGCTCGCACGAAGAATTGCCGTGCATTGGTTTCGGCGATAATGCGATCTTCAATTATAAAGAACAGAAGGAGCATCCCATGGTTCGACGCGTAGTCACTGGCCACGACGCCAACGGCAAGGCAGTTGTTATTTCTGATGGTGAGCCACCGCTGGTTCTTACCAATCCGGCACGTCCGGGTTACGTATCCACCGACATCTGGCGTACCAGCGCCACACCCACGCCGGTCGTGTCCGAGCACCCCGAGCCTACGCTGGGGCCGCGCCGGCAGATGCCGGAGAAAAATGGCACTGTGTTTCGCATTAACCGCGTCATGCCCGAGGGGGCAGAGATTCGCAATATGAACCCCGAACAGTCGAAAAAACTGTTCGCGGCGCTGGGTAACGAACAAGCCTCCACCTTTGGCAAGAACGGGCGGCACCCGCTGATGCATCGCACGCAAACCATTGATTATGTGCTGATTTTATCGGGTGAGATTTACTGTGTGCTAGACGACAGCGAAGTGCTGCTCAAGGCCGGTGACACCATGATTCAGTGTGGCACCAATCACGCGTGGAGCAACCGCTCGAATGCCCCGTGCGATATTGCGTTTGTGCTGATTGATGGTGAATTTGCGCCGGAGCTGGTAAAAAAACTCGAAGGTCATTGAGGCTGCTGATGATGGTTTCACTAAGGGTGCCATGGGTCGTTGCCGCGATGCTCTGCGCGGGCATCGCGTGCGCGCAAACCTGGCAGCCTGTGAAGCCGGTCGAGATAGCAATACCCACAACACCCGGTGGCGGCATGGACCGCACGGGGCGTACCTTACAGCGCATTTTTCAGGAAGCCGCTTTGGTGAAGGTGCCGGTGACCGTGGTCAACAAACCGGGTGGCGGCGGGGTGGTGTCGGTAAATTACATCAATCAGCATGTGGGCGATGGGCATCACATCGCCGTCAATTCGCCAAACCTGATCGCCAACGATCTGAATGGCCGCAGCCGCTATACCGATGTCACGCCACTGGCCAGCCTGTTCAGCGAGTACACGGTTATAGCTGTTCGCGCCGATTCGCCGTTGCGCAACGGACAGGATTTCGTTGAGCGGCTGCGCAAAGATGCGGGATCACTGGCAGTATCCACGCCGACTACGCTCGGCAGTATCAATCATCTTTCATTCGCGCTGGTTGCTAAAGCGGCGGGTGTGGATATTCGCAAATTGAAGGCCGTGGTGCTGGGGTCGGGCGGTGACGGTGTAACAGCGGTACTGGGCGGGCATGTCGATGCGCATTCGGGTACGCCGTCGTCGGTGGTACGCATGATTGAGGTCGGCAAGATGCGTGTTATTGGTGTACTGGCGCCACAGCGTATTGGCGGGCCCTTTACCGGCACGCCCACGTGGACAGAGCAGGGCTACCGCGCCGTGATGGACACCTGGCGCGGTGTGATCGGGCCCAAAGGCATGACCGTCGCGCAGATTGCATTCTGGGATCAAGTGCTGGCAAAAGCGGTGGCGACGGATATCTGGAAGCGCGAGGTTGAACGCAATGTCTGGGAACCGAATTATTTGAACAGTGCCCAGACAAAAAAACTGTTTGAAACCGATTACGCCGAATTTAAAACGTTGCTGACAGAACTGGGGCTGACCAAATGATGCGGAAAAAATCTCTGTTGTTTGGGACGCCACTGCTATTTGTCATTGGCGTAACCCATTTTTTTGCCATCGGCGCAGAGTATCCCGACCGCCCAATCCGTTACATCGTGCCTTCCGCCGCTGGCAATGGCGCAGATATATCGGCACGCATACTTACCGCCGAACTGGGGCCACAAATGAAAGCGCAATTTGTGATTGACAATCGCCCGACCGCAGGCGGAGTTATCGGCGTGGGCATGCTGGCGCGCGCACCGGCTGACGGTTACACGCTCGGCTACGCCAACATGGTTTATCTCGCGATCTTTCCCAGCCTGATGTCGAATCTGCCCTACGATATTGATCGCGATCTTCAAGTGATCGGGCAATTTACTTCCGGGCAAAATCTGTTGGCAGTGCGTCCCACACTGCCGGTGAAGTCAGTCGCCGAGCTTGTGGCCCATGCGCGTGCCAATCCCGACAAGCTGACGTTTGGTTCGTCGGGCAATGGCACCACCCTGCACCTCAGCGGCGAACTCTTCAAGCAGATGACCGGCACGCGCATCGCGCATGTCCCGTACAAAGCGGTGCAGCAGGCTTTCACTGAACTGATCGCGGGCCAGATTGATCTCATTTTCGATAACCAGCCATCCATTGCGCCGTACGTCAAAGCGGGGCGTGTGCGCGGGCTTGCCGTCACCGGGCCTGCCCGTTCCGCGTTGTTTCCTGAATTGCCCACACTGCACGAGGCTGGCATCCCCGGCTACGAAATCGCTACCTGGACAGGCATGATGGCACCGAAAGGTTTGCCCAAAAGTATCGTCGCACGCCTCAATGCCGAAATCGCAAAGGTATGCTCGGCGCCTGCGTTCCAGGCAAAAATTGCTGCTACGGGCAGTATTTGCGCCACAGGCAGTACCGAAGAATTCGTTGCTTTCACCAAGCGTGAACGCATCAAATGGGGCGACATCGTGCGCCGTTCCAACGCCAAAATCGACTGAGGCCCGCTATGACCACTGCAAATCCCCGTATCGCCATCCTTGGCATGCACCTCGAAAGCAATGCTTTCGCGCCCATATCCACCGAGGCGGATTTCCGCAATTCGTGTTACTTCGAGGGCGAGGCCATGCTGATTGAGGCTGCGAAGCCCGCGCCCAACATGCCCGCTGAAATTCCCGGTTTTATCGAAGTTATGAATGCTACCGGCCCATGGCAGCCGGTGCCGATCATCATTGCGGCCACTGAACCCGGTGGCCCGGCCGAGCAGGGTTTTGTCGATGCCACGCTCAAGCGCATGCGCACGATGCTCGACGCGGCGGGGCCGCTCGACGCCATCTACATCTGCAATCACGGCGCGATGACCGCTTCCGCCAGTGAAGACCCCGATGGCGCGCTTTACGCCATGGCGCGTGAAGTGGCTGGCCCAAGTCTGCCGGTATTGAGTAGCGTTGATCTGCACGCCAACATCTCACGACGCATGTTCGACAGCGCTGATTGCATACTCTCGTACCGCACCAACCCGCACGTAGACCGGCGCGAGCGCGGCTGCGAAGCCGCCACGCTGATGCGCCGATTGCTCGCCGGCGAGCGCTGGGAAAAATCGATGATACGCATGCCGATCAAGCCGCCGTCGGTAACGCTGCTCACCGCGCGTGGCGCCTACGCTGACATGATCACCGAGGGGCAGCGTCACATCAGCGCCGATCTGCCGGTGGTGTCGATACTCGGCGGCTTTGTTTTTGGTGACGTGCGCGAAGGGGGCATCACCATACTCATTTACGGGCGCGGCGAAAAGCCCAAAGCCCTGTTGCGGCAACTGGCTGAATTTGCCTGGAAAGAACGCCAGCGCTTTCGCATCCAGCTTACGCCGCTGGCGGATGCCATTGCGCGTGCTGAACAGGCAGGCCGCAGCGGCGCGCGCAATGTGGTGTGCCTCGCGGATGTGGCCGACAACCCCGGCGGTGGCGGACGCGGCAACACCACCGATATTCTCGAAGGGCTGCTGGCCGAGCGTGTACAAAGCGTGTTGCTGGGCAATTTTGTTGACCCGGCGGCAGCGGCGCGCTTTCATGCAGCGGGTGTGGGCGCTACCGTGCGTGTGACGCTCAATGAAAACTGCGCCGATGCCTTCGGGCGCGCGGTGCCGATTGAAGCCACCGTGCTCGCGTTATCCAAAGGCATCGTCGCTGGAAGGCGTGGCGTTTACGCAGGCCGCACCGTAGACCTCGGCCTCGCAGCAGCCGTCCGCGTGGGCGGCCTGACCATGGTGGTGTGCTCGCGCCGCATTCAGTGCGCAGATCCCGTGTTCTTTGAAACCTTTGGTCTCGATATTGGCGCGTTCGCCTCGCTGGTGGTGAAATCGCGCGGCCACTTCCGTGCCGGCATCGATCTCTGGTACAGCGACGACCGCATCATCGAAGTCGATGCAGGCGGTTTGACCTCGCCGGTGCTCGAACAGTTTGCCTGGAAGCGCATGCCGCGCCCGGTGTGGCCGCTGGATATGGATACGCAGTGGCAGGCGCCCGCAGCGGATGCGCTATAGCGCCAGACCGCTCTGCCGACATACCTTGTCGACGAACGCGGCAGGCGATGTCCAAATGACGTGGAGCTTGTTAATAGTGCCCGCCTATAAAGCGCGACAAGGTAGATTCCAATCGATTACTGAAATAGTTGAATGACTAGGCATTGCGTAACTATTTGTTTTTATTGAATATTTTGTAATTGCATCTTATACGCCTAAAGCGTATATTTATTACGTGTTCACCTTTATAGAACTGGACCCGTTTGCGCGGGCGCGTGAGGCGTTGCTCGATGATGGCGAATTTGCGCGGTTGCAAATCCATCTATTGGCGCAACCCGAAGCGGGCGATGTCATACCCGGCTCGGACGGGTGCAGAAAATTACGCTGGTCGCTGGCTGGGAGGGGCAAACGCGGTGGCGCGCGGGTGATCTACTTCCTGCGCCTGAGATCGGGCGAAGTCGTGCTGGTGACGATGTATGCAAAAAATGTGCGTGACAACATTGATCCTAAATTATTGCGAGAGCTGAGGCGACAGTATGAAAAAATCCGTGGCAGCTAAGTTACCTAAATCACCAAAGCGCCCGGCGGCGCGCGATCTGAACGTTGAACTGCTGGCATCCATTGCCGATGTGAAGGCGGGCAAGTGGGCGCGTAAAACCGAATTCAAGCGGCGTGCCGACGGCGGCTGGCGACGACGCATTGTGCTGGCGGACGGCACCGTGGAAAAGGAAGAAATCATTCCTGCCAGCGCGACGGCGCAGGTTGCGCGCGCGGGCACGGGGTTGTCGCAGGCGCAGTTCGCCAAGCTGATCGGCGTTTCACTGCGCACCCTGCAGGAATGGGAGCAGGGGCGCAAGCGACCTTCGGGGCCAGCGTCGGTGTTGTTGCGTATCGTGGCGCGTGATCCGCGGGTAGTGGCGGCGTTGAACGGATGAAAAAGAGATGGTGGCTGGAATTCGAAAATCGACGTTGACCCCTTTGGTTCCTTTCGTTAGCAACCTTTTTGATTAGACGGCTAGCGCGCCCGCGGGCGCGTGTGAGCATTGCGGCGTTTTTATTTGGAATATACTTCGGTTCCGTCGTGTGCTAGTCGATCCTACCCCTGTGTAGGCTGCTGTCGTTCGCGATTGTTAAAATGGCTTAGGAGCCATGCATGTCTTCAAATATCCCGCGTGACGTGGGTAAAGATGCGCTTTTGGCTTTGGTTGTGTTGTTGGTTGATCTTTTGGAAGATAAGGCGGTGTTTACAAAAAGTGAGTTTTCTTCTCACCTCGCCTTGCGGTTGCACCAAGCTCAAATGGATCAGCTTCCCAATGAAGCACTAGCATTGCCTGGATCGACGTTATCTGAATTGAACCGTCTGGCGAGTTGGTTTCGTGATCGTCCAGGCGCTTGATCGTCATGTTTGGTCTATTTAAGAAAAAAGTCTCCCCACCAACTGTCGACGAGTTGCAAACACTCACTGCGATGGCGTGCGAAGATATCAAGGCCAAATGGCTATGCTTTGACGGTAAAGTTCATTTTAAGACCGGAGTTCCGTTATCTTTTAAAATTGATGCCTTTGCTGAGTCAGCGCACGTATTCTTTAAGAGTAAATACTCGTCTCTGCTGCTGGCGTCGTCAGAACTATTTTGGCTGACGATCTTCAAGGCCGTTCTACAATCGAATACGCACCCGAAGGGTGAGGTAAACGCTGCAATCGCTGAGCTTGAATTGAAGCACAAGCTTACGGTCTCAGCATCCTCCGTTGGCTTACCGCCGTTCTACTATAAGGACGGTTACGCGGCCTTTGAGGACGCGTGCAAGTTCATGGATTGCCCACTTCACGAAGGCGCTTTCTTGCCTGCGATCGTGTTAGACCTACGTGAAATCCTCGGCGAGTCTACAGCGGTGCAACGCCACAAAGACGGAAATCAGTTAGCGATACTGAAGATCGCATCATCGGATGGTGGGTTCGCCGTGATCGCGTCAACATTGGGTCCCAAAGGTCCTCTACTCAAACCCGGTGACTTCGTTGCATGGCGAGCCGCGAAATACTCCAAAGACGTAGCCGCCTCAATGACCGCCAAAGACGAAAGGTCGGGCTGGATCGGCTTGATAGTCGGCACATTAAAGCCGGAGCACCGCAACGGCAGTTGGGTCGAAAATGAACGGTTTACGCCCTAAGTGCGTTGTGCTGACTGGAGCGTAGCCATCGGCGCTTCTTGCGTCGTTCGGAGAGACAAAACGCGAACGCTATAGTTTTCCGACCGCGCGAATCAAAGGGGCCAGCGTCTAATGGCACTTACTTAGCAGATTTATGTACATAAAACAACGGGTTATGGAGGGTCGGATTTAGCGACACTTTTTGATCTTGCCCTGGTAATTCAGGATGACGGTAGAAAAGGTTATAGGCGAGCCCATTGATAAAAATTCATAACTAATTGATTTTTAATGAGAATTCTAAGGGGCCAGGCACGCATTGATTTGCACGAATAGCGTGAAAATAGCGCTGGTCGGGTCTGCTGCCAAAGTGCCTCAGCTTGTCTTGGGGGCCAATACAACTTTTTTCAACGCACCAGCCCGCACCAGCGACAGCCAAACATAAGCCAGCATGATCGTTGCCCCGCCTGCCAGCGCCACGCGCGGCCCCGCCCACTCCCCGGCGGCGTTGAGCAGAAATCCGCTCAGGTACATCAAGCTCCACACCAGTGCGAATATGCTCATCACGCGTCCGCGGTAACGATCTTCGACCAGGGTTTGCAGCATCACCTGCGCGCAGGTCAGGAAATAGGCATGGCACAGGCCGGAGATCAGTATCATGCTGAACGAAAACCAGTACCACTCGCTGAAGGCAAGCCCGATCAGCACCACGTTATAGATCGTCAGCGCGCTCGCGATCAGGTTGCGCCACGAGATGCGCGACTGCACCCAACTGTAGGACAGGAAGCCGGTCAGCGCGCCGATACCGGCGGCGGAGGCAAGAACGCCGAGACCGCGCGAATCAACCTGCAACAGCTTGGCGAACACCGGCAACACGTGGATGAAGCCCATGGCCAGCGTGGCGTGTAGCAGCGCCACGACGATGACGCGGTAGAAGGCCTCGTTGGCACGGATGTAGCGCAGATTCTCGGTGAAGCTGTCGAGCAGGCTGCTGTGCGAGCGTGCAATCACGTTTGCCGGGCGAACCAGAAACAACACAGCAATCATTGTACTGACTGCCGCCGCGCTGAACAGAAAAGCGACCGGCGCGCCTGCCGCAGCAATCAGAAATCCGGCGAACGAAGGGGCGATTACGCGGCTGCCGCCGAACGCCATGGAGATCAGCGGCACCGCAGAGCGCAGCAGTGGCCGGGGCAGCAGGCGCGGGAAGAACGACGCGCGTGCGGGTTCGTCGATGGCAGCCGACAGCCCCCAAAGGAACGCACCCAATGCCAGGTGCCACAGTTGTGCCACGCCGAGCAGTGCTGTAACGCCGACCAGGCTCATGGCGATCGCCGCGTTTATTTGCGCGATGCCGATCAGCTTGCGCGCATCGATGCGGTCAGCCAGCACGCCGCCCAGCAGCGTCAGGGCAAACTGCGGCAGGAAACCGCACAAATGAACAAAGCCCAATTTCGCCTGCGAGCCCGTGATCTCGAAGGCGAGCCAGCCCAGGGTGAATGCGAACATCTGCTGGCCGATAACCTGCGTGATCAGCGCCAGCCAGTAGCGGCGAAAGTCGCGCACCGTCAACGCGAGCAGGGGATTGGCTTTTTCTTCCCCGGATGGCGTGATTTTGGCAGTCATTGCCGCACAAGCGGCTTGACGGCACGAGACTCTATCTCGAAGGGGCGTAGCACCCGGTACACCGGCACCTCGCTGCTGGCCGAACCGGTGGGCGGCGAACCTTTCTTGTCCACCGGGATCATGCCGAATGACACAAAACTGCTCGGCGATTCCGGCTCCAGTGCTACGGCAATCACGCTCGCGTTGGCCTGCGCCATCGGGAACAGGTAGCTCCCAGCCGGAAAGCGTAGCTTTTTGGGCATCACTTCGGTAGTGACGCGGCTGGTGATGCGTCCTTCGACATAGGTGGCGCTCGGACGACGGTCGGTGACCTGAAACGTTTCGACATCCAGTTCCACTGCCTTGTCGAGACGCCGCACCTCTACTCCGGACAGCACCAGCCGTTGCGCAATCTCGTGAAACACCGGCGGCATCACGTAGGCCCATGGCCGCTGCCGCGCGATCTCGGTGGACACGTTCAGCGAATCAGACCAATCGACTTCGATGGTCTTTAATGCACCGCTGGCCGGATCAAGCATATCGAGCTTTTGCTTGATCACCGGGCTTTTCAGCAGCACCGCCACGTTGTCACCCGGCTGCGGATCGCGGCCACGGCGGATGGTGTCGGCGCGCGCGGCGGCTACGGTATCCATCAATTCTCTGGCGTTGTCAGCGGCGGTGTTGAGCAAGCCGCCGATTGAAACCATGTGGCTGTGCACTCTGCGCGCGAAGCTCTCGCGGCCGATGCCGACGCCGCGGCTTTCGACCAGAAACGACACCGCATTCTGCAAACCGGCGAAATTTCTTCCGATGTCGGGCGTAGTGCCGCCCATCGACACCAGCAGATCCTTCGGGTTGTAGCCGGTGGTGTAATACCAAAAGTGCGTATAGCCAGCGCGCTTGCTCGCCTCGCGAAATCCACTCATGAATTTGCCGTCCGCCAGCGCTGTCAGTGTCGGATGCACATTGGGATTAGTCGCATACTGTACCGTCAGGTCGTATGACTGGATGACGCCAAACTTTTCGAGCCAGCGGGTGGCGACGCTGAATTCGTGGGCGTCGACAAATACATGCGGCTCGAATTCGTTGACCGCACGGTGCAGCGCGCGCGTTTCAGGCAGGTCTACCTTGACGTGGTCGCGGTTGATGTCGATGGTGCTGTAGGGCGAGCGCCGGAAGTAATACGCGCCGTCCGGGTTTGAATGCGGAATGATGACCACGGTTAACTTGTCGAGCAGCGGGCGCAGACTGCCCAGCGCGAGTTCACGCGCCAGCACCAGCATCGCCTCGCCGCCAGCCGGTTCGTTGCCGTGCTGCAAGCCCGCCAGCACCACCACTGGGCGGCCAAGGCGGCGCGCCTGCGCACCCGTCTGCACGCCGGCCGCGGACAGCACTAGTGCGGGCATCGCGCGGCCTTCCTGCGACGCACCGATCATGCGCACCTTTACCGTGTTCGAACGACGGCGCAGTCCCTCGACATAGGCGAGCATTTCCTCGTGCGATGTGAAATCCGTGCGCCCGGGCTTGAATCCGGGCGTGTCGTAGGCTACCTGCGGGTCGGGATAGCGCTGTCGTACCTCCGCACTTTGCTGGTAAGCGCGGGCGGGATCGAACTGCGCATGTAACGCGGGGGTATGAAAAACAGCCAGCGCCAGCAGCGCGCGCAGCAGGTGGTGAAAGGAATGGCGATGCTCAAACATGATGGCTCCGGCAGAAATTCGACAGGCGCATTAGACGCTAGCTGCGGTCTTTGAAGCAAACGGCAGGGGTGCGCCGGTATCGTACAACGAAAGGGGCCAGCGAAGAACAATTGCGATAGCATTGCTTAACCGAATTGCAGGAGGCCTTGTGCATCGGAAAATGAAACTTTTGTTGGGCGCGTTCGCGGTAAGTTCAGTGACCGCATTCGCGCAGCCCTATCCGACCAAACCAATCCGCCTGCTGATCGGCTTTGCGCCGGGCGGTGGTACGGATGTCGCGGCGCGCGTGCTCACGCAACATCTGACGGAAAAATTCGGCCAGCCCAACGTCATCGATTATCGTCCGGGCGCGGGCGGCACTGTGGGCAATGCGCTCGCGGCAAAAGCCACGCCCGATGGTTATACCTGGCTGATGATCGCGACGGGGCCGCATGTGATCGCGCCGAGTTACTACCGTTCATTGCCCTACGACCCGTTTCGGGACTACGCGGCGATCGCCATGGTGTCGATCAGCCCGTACTTGCTGGTGGTGCATCCGTCGGTCGACGCCAAAACAGTGCCGGAGTTGGTTGCGTGGCTGCGCAAGCGCACGACTCCCGCTGCCTATTCCACCGCCGGTGCCGGTACGCCCAGCCATCTGGCGAGCGAGCTTTTCAAGATGATGTTAAAGGTGGAGATGACCCACGTGCGATACAAGGATGCCGCGCCAGCGCTGATGGATGTCATCGGCGGACAAGTGCAACTCGGGTTCAGCGATATCATCATCTCCGGCCCGCATCTCGCCAGCGGACGCCTGCGTGCGCTGGCTACCAGTGGCAGCACGCGCACACCGTTGGCGCCGGAGCTGCCGACGGTCGCCGAATCCGGGCTGCCGGGTTTTGAAGGGCTGGTGTGGTACGGACTGCTTGGCCCCAAGGGCATGCCGGATGCCGTGGTGCGCCAGGTCAACGCAGAAGTGAGCCGCTTGCTGGGCCTCGCGGAAGTGCGGGAACGTTATGCCACGCTGGGTGCCACGCCGACGCCGGGAACCCCTGCCGATTTCTCGGGGCAGATCAAACGTGATTATGACAAGTGGGCAAAGGTGATCCAGTCGGGCGGGATTCGGCAGGAGTGAATATCGCGCACGGCGTGTATAAGCATGGGCTGATTTCCGCGCAGTGCGTGAAAACGCACGATGGTGGATATGTCTATATGTACTTGTTTTTATTCATTATTTTTTGTTTTCCCGAGACCGCAGTCAACGCACAACCGTACCCTGTGAAAGCGATACGGCTGGTGGTGCCGGTGCCGCCGGGTGGCAGCAACGATATTTTGTCGCGCATTGCTGCGCAAGCTATGAGTCCCGGTCTTGGGCAAGCCGTGGTGATCGACAATCGCGCGGGTGCTGCGGGCATGATGGGCGCGGATAACGTCGCAAAATCAGCGCCTGATGGCTATAGCATTCTCAACATACAGGCATCGTTCGTGACCAACGCGGCGCTGCGCAGCAAAATGCCGTACGACACGCTCAACGATTTTGTGTTTGTCGGCATGATGGCGCGTGCGCCGCTGCTGGCGGTGGTGCACCCTTCGCTGCCGGTAAAGAATATCCGGGCATTCGTGGCGCTTGCCAAATCTCGGCCCGGGCAAATCAACTACGGCACACCCGGCATCGGCAGCCACACGCACTTGTCCACGGAATTGTTTCGCAGAATGGCCGGCATCAACATTGTGCATGTGCCTTACAAAGGGATAGCGCCCGCGCTCACCGATTTGATGGGCGGGCACCTGCAACTGGCAATGACCAGTCCGCCTTCGGTGATGTCGCAAGTGCAGAGCGGGCGCATGAAAGCGCTGGCTGTGGGCAGTGCAAAACGCAGTGTGTTTTTGCCCGATATACCGACCATCGCCGAATCCGGCTTCGCGGGCTACCAGGCTGATTACTGGTGGGGCATCGCTGCGCCGGCAAAAACGCCTGATGAAATCGTCAATCGCCTCGCGGTCGAGCTCAATAAGGCGTTGCAATCGGCGGAACTCAAGCAACGCTACGCGGCGGAGGGCGCCGAACCTGCGGTGATGACGCGCGAGCAGTTGAAGCAATTCATCACCACCGATATCGCGCGCTGGCGGCAAGTTGCGCGTGACGCCAACATCAGGCCGGAATAACGACAGGCATCGCTTACAGGCCGACCACAGCCTCGTGGTAGACGCTGTAGTCCAGCAACGTTGACAAGACCTCGCGCGAGCGCGGCGTGCGACCCTGCTCCTGCGCGATCCATTTATCCTGCGCTACCATTACATCGAGTTGATCCGGCGCGATCGAGGCACAGTAATCGTGATAGTGAAATGAGCGGTCGATCAGCCCACGGTCAAATCCAGACGCCTTTTCCAGCCACGCGCAGCCGATCTGCGGCTTTTCTTTCACGAGCTTTGAGGCGCGGATAATGTGTCGTGTCAGTTCTACCATCTGTCGGCGCTTGCCGGGATCGGCAAGCTTTTCAACCGTGGTATTGAGATTGAAGTAATGCGAGCTGGGCGTTTTCAGCTCGATGGCGTCTGCGCCGAGCCCATCCCTTGCCGCCTGTGATCCCGGTTCCCAGATGCTGATCGCATCCACGCGCTTGTCGATGATGGCCTTGGAGATTTCAAAAATCGGAGCGAGCGCAACAATCTCGACATCCGACTCGCTCAGACCGTTGGCTTCGAGTGCCTTGTAGAGATGGTAGTGCGAAGACGTGCGCGTGTAGGTGCCCACGCGCTTGCCGCGCAGATCCTTGAATGACGCAATCCCCGCAGAGCGGCGGGCAACCATGTGATAGAGGCCACGCGTCACCGTGAAAAGAATGCGCATGTCCGGCCGCTTGACTGAAAAACGCAGGAATTGCGTATCGTAATTCGTCGCAACATCCGCCAGCGGCAGCGCAGCTTCCGCTGCAATCGCTCTCGCTTCGGGCGTGTTGATCGTGGACGCCGAGTTCATGGACGCATCGGCGCCGACCAGATGCGCCACATTGCCATGATGCACGCTCGATTTGCCGCCAGACATCGCGTCCACAGCAATGTGTGTTGTGGCCTGCTCCATCACATTGCGCATGCCGTAAACCTGCAAATCCATATTGATCTCCCTGGGGTTTCAGCGCCCAACTGCGAATCGCCACCGATTCACCTGGACGCTGAATGATGTTTGCCTTCCTTACCGCTGGTGTACCGCCATCACAGTCTTGACCGCTGGACGTTCGCCCATGCGCTTGTAGTGGTCATGCACCATGGGGAACTTCGCGATATCGACGCCATCGGCCGTGAGCCAGCCACTGATGGTGTAGAGATACGGGTCGCAGATGCTGTAGGCAGCGCCCATCACCCACGGCCCTTTCAGCAGGTCGTTCTCGATCAGGGTAAAGCAGTCGCTCATGTTTTGCGGCACTTTGGCCTTCATCGTTTCCTGTGCTGCGGCGTCGTCTGACCAGCGCGCGGCGCGGGGCCGGTGCGCGTGCGCCGGATGCACCGTAGCGCACAGGTAGTTGTTAAAGGCCTGGGCCACAGCAAAATCAAATGGATCAGTCGGTGCCAGTTTGGCCTGCGGATAGGTTTGCGCAATCCACGCGAGTATCGCTGGCGTTTCGCTGAGAATGCCGCGCTCGGTGATCAGCGCGGGTACGCGGCCCTTCGGGTTTACCTTCAGGTAGTCAGGCTTGCGTTGATCGCCCTCGACGAAATTGAGTTTGACGGCTTCGTATCTGGCACCGGCGTCTTCAAGTGCGATGTGGGATGCGAGCGCGCAAGTTCCGCTCGCCCAGAATAGTTTCAGCATGGCAATTCTCCTTGGTCAGTCTGCCTAAGCGTTTGAGCGTAACATTTTTGCGAAAGCGTCTACTGCCAGCGCAGGCAATGGCAATTTTTTATAGCTGTAGTCAGCGGTCAGATTGTGCCGAAGGCTGCGGCGGTTCGGCTACACGCAATGCTCGGTAAGGCCGCCAATCTCAAGCGGGGCTGGTGTCGCTCAAGTCCGGTTGATGCTGCGCGGCCGCCATTGCTTCGATTCCACCAACGCAAAAAAATCCTCGGTCAACCGGTGCATCAGGTCCGGCTCTTCCAGGTTCACCAAATGGCCAGTCGCAGGCACCACTGATAGCCGCACCGCCGGGCTGACTTTTTTCATGAACAACGCTGAATCCATGGCACCCGGGTCTTCATCGCCCACGATCACATGCGACGGCACTTTCATCTCGCGCAACGGTTTTTCCATGGCAAAGAGCGATACGCGGCGCGCCATGACACGGCGCGTAATATTGGCGCAGCCCTGTGCCGAGTGCAGCATGAAGCGGCGGCCAAAATCCTCCCATGCACGCGGATTCTTGCGCTTTAACTGGATGCGATTCGCGGCCACCCGCAGCCCCTTCAACACCTCGGCCAGCCCGCCTTCTTCATACAATCGCGCCCGCGCTTCGGCGTCGCGTTTGAATGCGGCCAGGTTGCGCGGATCGCCGCCGCTGCCGATGCCGATCATGGTCAGCGACAACGCCATGCGTGGATACGTAAGACCAAAGTCGAGGGTCGTGCGAGAGCCCATTGAGCAACCGATGATGTGCGCCTTGCTCACGCCCAGATGGCGCATTACCATAGCTACATCGTCCACCGCATGCTGGTGGGAGTAACGCGGCAACTGCGCAGGCACATCAGAGGGCGGATAGCCGCGCGCGTTGAACGCGATGCAACGATGGTGGCGGCTGAAATGCTGAATCTGTTTTTCCCAGCTCCACAGGTCGCCGGAGAACTCATGGGCAAATACGATGGGGGTTCCCGTGCCGGCCTCTTCGTAGTAGAGACGCGCGCCGTCAGACTGGATGTAGGGCATGATTCACTCCTCTTCTACATGGGATGACTAATATAACAGTTTGGCAGCTGCAAGCATTTGCCGCGCCCAATCGGTGCGCTGAACTGTTTCGGTCTAATATTCCGCAGGATTTCGCGTTGCGGTTAAGCCGCTTGGCGGTTTTGTCCGGCGCAGGGTTTAGAAGTGCGTCCACTTGATGAAGGCGGGCGACGTTCGCATTGAATATCAAAGGAGAAACACATGACACTGGCACAGCAAATCGCAGAACGCGTTGTAGCAATGCGCGCAGACAATCTTCCCAAGGCAGCGCTCGACTGGAGCAAGGTGGGCGTAATGGATACGCTGGGCTGCATCTTGGCCGGCTTGTCGGAAGAAGGGCCGATGACGGTGGCGGAAGTCATCGGCGTGCAGCTCAACGGCAGTGAATCACTGGTGCTGGGCACCGCCAGCCGCACCAGCCCGCTGGATGCCGCCCTGATCAATGGCGTGGCCGCGCATGTACTGGATTACGACAATGGCGGCGCCAACATGGGTGGCCATGCGTCCGCGGTGATGGTGCCCGCGCTGCTGGCCGCAGCCGAGGCTTTCGATTGCAGCGGGGAAGACGTGCTGGTGGCGCATGCCGCAGGGTTTGAGACCGGCTCGCAGCTCGGGCGGGCGGTGCATCCCATGCACTATGAATCGGGCTGGCATCCAACCTCCACCGTGGGCGTATTCGCTGTGGCTGCGGCTTGTTCCAGTTTGCTGAAATTAACCGCCGAACAAACCACAACCGCGCTGGCGATCAGCACTTCGCTGGCGGCAGGCACCAAGGCCAACTTTGGCACCATGGTGAAATCGCTGCATGTGGGGCAATGCGCACGCGGTGGATTGATGGCGGCGTTGCTGGCGCGCAAGGGCTTTACCGCAAACCCCGACGCGTTTGGACACAAGCAGGGCTATTTCAATCTGTTCAATGGCCCCGGCAAATTTCACGCTGAGAAAGTGCTTGAAACCTGGGGCGCGCCGCTGGATATCGTTGAGCCGGGCGCAGCGTATAAGCTTTATCCGTGCTGTTACAGCACGCATGCCGCCGTTGAGGCTGCACTAAATCTGGTGCGTGAACATGGCCCGTTCAAAGCCGATGACATCGCACGCATCGATTCCTATACCGCATCGCAGCGCCTCGCACACACCGACCGGCCACAGCCCAAGACCGCGCTCGAAGCGAAATTCAGTGTGCAGTATTGCGTGGCGCGTGCGGTGCTCGACGGCCACGTGGTGCTGCAGGATTTCGATCCCACGGCCTTCAATGAACCGGTGATGCAAAGCCTGCTCACGCGCGTACACGCCACGCCGCATCTCGCGGGCCAGTTTGAACCCGATCAATTGATGGCGGCTGAAGTAAAAATCACCTTCAAGGATGGGCGCAGCATCGCCTCACGCGTTATGCGTCCACTGGGCAGAACGGTCGAAAATCCGATACCACCCGCACTGCTCAAAGCCAAGTTCGAGGATTGCGCGGCGAGCGTACTGCCTGTCGCACAAGTGGCCAAGCTGTCGCAAGCGCTCGATCAGTTCGAGGCAGTATCCTCCGTTCGGGATTTTATGCGCCTGCTGGAGGTGCCCTCAACGCCGAAGGTGCAACGCAAAATTGCCTGAGAAGCAACTCGTCAGTTCACCGGGTACGCCGGGCGCACGTGCGCCGCTGACTATCGCGACTTTAGTCGCTCTGTGCACCGGGCTGATTGCCATGCCTTCGCCTGCGGACTTGCCCGAATCAGGCAAGCGCGTGATTGCGGTGGCGTTGCTGGCGATAGGCCTGTGGTGCACCGAGGCGCTGCCCGCAGGCGTGACGGCGCTGGTGCTGATCGTCGCGCTGGTGTTGACCGGTTCGGTGTCCGGGTTTCCCGAAGCGCTGGCGGGCTTCGCAGAACCGGTGGCGTTTTTTCTGCTGGGCGTGCTCACCATCGGATTGGCTGTTCAAAAAAGCGGATTGGCCGAAAGAGTGGCGCGCTTTTTTCTGCACC
>CANKUB010000025.1 GCA_947486575.1 Betaproteobacteria bacterium
GATTTTCAGTCCTTGCGCAAAGTCATCTGCGGCGGTGAAAAGCGTAACCGTGAAGTAGCGCAATTGTGGTTCGACAAATTCGGTCTGCGCGTGCTTGAAGGTTACGGTGCCACAGAGTGCGGCCCGGCGATGTCGCTTAACACGCCACTGGTCTACAAGGATGGCACGGTCGGGCGTTTTCTTCCCGGCATTGAATCTCAGGTGGCGCCCGTTCCGGGGATTGCCAGTGGTGGCGCGCTGTTTGTGCGCGGGCCGAATCTGATGAGCGGCTATTTGCATTACGACCAGCCAGGCGTGCTGGCGCCGCCGCAATCCGCAGCGGGCGAGGGCTGGCACGACACCGGCGACGTGGTGGAGATCGATGCCGAGGGGTTTGTCACTATCGTCGGGCGCACACGACGATTTGCCAAGGTTGCGGGCGAGATGATTTCGCTGGATGCGATTGAACGTGTCGCGTATCTTGCGTCGCCTGCCTATCGGCACGCCGCATTACTTCAGCTCGTGCCGGGGCAGGGCGAAAGCACGGTATTGTTTACCACGGATGGCGCACTAACCCGCTCGGCCCTGCTGCGCGCCTCACGCGAATTGGGCGCATCTGATTTGACTACGGCGCGCAGCATTGTGGTTCTGTCGGTACTGCCCTTGCTGGGCAATGGAAAAACAGATTACGGCACGCTGGACCAGCGTGCCATGGAGCTTGCGGCTGCAGCGATAGTGCGTGCGTGATATTCTCTGACGGTTGCACAGTGCCGCAATACTTGCGCTGGCCAGCGTACAGCCAGATTTA
Source organism: Betaproteobacteria bacterium (assembly GCA_947486575.1). Lineage (GTDB taxonomy): Bacteria > Pseudomonadota > Gammaproteobacteria > Burkholderiales > SG8-41 > UBA5216. Next base: position 788 of record CANKUB010000025.1, read on the forward strand.
AAGTTATTCAATAAAAACAATTAGTTAGGTAATTCCGGCATGCCGCTTTACGCCGCGACTATTTTCCTGAGCGCGTTCCTGCTGTTTCTGGTGCAACCGATTATCGCCCGGCAAATTCTGCCGTGGTTTGGCGGCGCGGCTTCGGTGTGGGCAGTGTGTCTGGTATTTTTCCAGAGCCTGTTGCTCGCCGGTTATGCCTATGCCGACTGGACGACACGCCATATGTCGCCACGCACGCAGGCCAAAATTCATATCGCATTACTGGCAGCAAGTTTGCTGCTGCTGCCTATCTTGCCCGATGTGCGCTGGAAGCCTGGCGGCGAATCAGAAGCTGCGCCAGTGCTGGCGATCCTCGGTTTGTTATTCGTCACCATCGGCTTGCAGTATTTTCTGTTGTCCGCTACCAGTCCGCTGCTGCAAAGTTGGTACTGGCGGCACTTTAAACATGCGGTTCCGTACCGCTTGTTTGCATTGTCTAACTTTGCGTCGTTGCTCGCGTTGCTGGCGTATCCCTTGGCGATTGAGCCGTGGCTGCGCAGCACGGTGCAGTCTTACAGTTGGTCGACGCTCTACGTGGTGTTTGCCGCGCTGTGCGCGTTGACGGCCTGGGTAAGCGCGCGCGCAGCTGGGGATAACACTGCATCGGCCGCCGTCGCAGACGCCGAAGATGCGCCGGTGCCCGCCTTGGGTGATCGTGTATCGTGGGTTGTTTACGCTGCGATGGGCTCGTGTTTGCTGCTCGGTGTGACCAATCACCTGACGCAGAATATCGCTTCGATTCCATTTTTGTGGCTGGCGCCGCTGGCGCTTTATCTGGTCACGTTTATTCTGTGTTTTGATCATCCGCGCTGGTATGTGCGCCCGGTATTTATCGTGCTGATGGCGGCTGCATTGCCGACGATGGCGTGGTTCAGCGAATCGCTGGATTTGCAATTCGCAGCGCCGCTCTACGCAGTCGGGCTTTTCGTCAGTTGCATGTTCTGTCACGGCGAGTTGTACCGGGTGCGCCCGGCGCCACGTTATCTGACCACGTTTTATTTGATGATTTCCATCGGCGGCGCACTGGGCGCGTTGCTGATTGCGATTGGCGCGCCGTTGCTGCTCAAAGGTTATTTTGAGCTGGGTATCATTCTCGCGGTGTGCGCGTTGCTGCTGTTCTGGAACGCGCTCGCACATGCACGCTGGATAGCCGTGCTGGGTTTTGTGGTGGCGAGTGTGACGACAGGTTTAGTGATCAAGAACATCACCGAGTATTCAACCGATGTGCGGGTGATGGTGCGCAATTTTTATGGCGTGGTACGCACCAAGGATTTCCCCTCGCCTGCGCCTTTCCGGGTGATGTATCACGGTGCCATCAACCACGGCGGGCAGTTGCTCGGTGCTGATGTGCGTCGCAAGCCCTCGACCTACTTCGGGCCAGGCAGCGGCTACGGACGCACCTTTGCCAGCCTGCCGCAAACCGCGCGCCGGGTGGGTGTGATCGGGCTGGGCGCGGGTGCTATTGCAGCATATGCGCGCAAGGGTGACTTGTTCCGTTTTTACGAAATTGATCCGCAAGTGGCTGCAGTGGCCATGCTGGAATTCTCTTTCCTGAAGGACAGCCCGGCGCAAATTGAAGTGGCGCTCGGCGACGGCCGCCTGAGCCTGGAACGTGAAGCACCGCAGCGCTTTGATTTACTGGCGATCGATGCGTTTACGGGGGATTCAATTCCCATGCACCTTCTGACGCGCGAAGCAATGGCGACCTACGTAAAGCATCTCGCGCCGGATGGCGTAATGGTGTTTCAGGCGACCAATCGCTATGTGAATATAGCGCCGGTAGTGGCGCGGCTCGCCAGCGAGTTTGGCATGAGCGCAGTGATGGTGACGGATGAGCCCGAAAACACCTACACCGCAGGCATTGATTACTGGTTGTCCTCGACGGATCAAATTATTGTCACCAGGAATCAGGCGATTCTTCAGGCGCCCGAGTTGCGCTACGCCGCCCACACGCTATCGCATGACCCGCAATTCCGTCTGTGGACAGATGATTTTTACAACTTGCTGAGTGTTTTGAAGTGGCAATAAATTGCGGCATAAAAGCAAGTGCCTGATGGAATGACGTAGTTGCACTTCAGGGTTACTGCAATCCGGTCATGGCGCGATGGAGAGGCTGCCTGCGCGTGCTGATCCACACCTGCGGTGATCGCTTGTCGCTGGCGCTTAAAAAATAGGCGCTTGAGCATAAATTCATACAAAACCGCGTTGCACAACCCGATTCGTAAGCTTGTTCACAAGGTTATCCACAGAAATTGTGAATAGTTTTCTGTTGCGCATGAAGTAATTTTAACTAAATTAAATCAATGTCTTACGGTCATCAATGCAATGTGTCTTTAGCTTTGTCATTGATTCGACGCGGAATTTTCTTAACCGTTTTTTGCAGTCGTTGTCACTTGCGTGTCGTACGCGAGAGTTGGCATTAAGTCATGACGTTAATAGTTTGTTAAAACAGCATTTTCGCCTTCGATCAGAACTTGTATACGTATTCGCCAATGGTAGAATTCCCGCCGAAGTGAACGTCGAGATAATATTGCCTGGGACAGAACATGACCGAAGAACGCAGAAATAGGGTGGGTGGTCGTCGGAAAAATGATGATCGCCGCAAAGGCCGCAGCGCCCTTTACGCCGGCCCGGAGCGCCGCGCGGTCGATCGGCGTAATGGTGTAGGCCGCCGCGCGAGCTGACGCCGCACAAACGCTACTGCCCAATCTGTTGTTCGTTGCGTGGCGGTATCCGTGCACGCCTGCATGAATGCTAACGTTGTGCATGAGTTTTAACCTTGCGCCCGGCGCGCTACGTTCGCGCAGTTATCACCGCGATGTCGCCCAGCCCCCCCCCCCCGGATTTTATTGACAGAAGCGGGTGCTGAACCTAGCATCCGGTAGCCCTTCATTGCGCGCTTGGCGATGACGGGGAACCTCTGAATTCCCGTGGATGTACGATTCATCGCAATGATAAAACTTGCTCTGATTTCTGAAGGCGTAAACACCTGGCCGGTGTACGTGGCGCAGGCGCTGGGCCTGTGGCAGCGCGCTGGCGTTGAGGTTGATCTCACCGTCACCGGTTCGTCGATACAGCAACTGGATGCGCTGAAAAAAGGCGCGTTTGATATCGGTTTTCAGCAAGTTGATCACATTGTTCGCGGCGTTGAGTTGGGTGCGGATTTGTTCATATTTATGGGGCAATCGCACGCGCCGGAGCTTTCGCTGATGGTGTCGCCAGACATCAATGGCGTAGCGGATCTTAAAGGCAAAACCATTGTGGTTGACGATGCGCGAACGGGCTATTCGTTGTTGCTTAAAAAACTCTTCGAGCAGCATGGTCTGCGAGAAATGGATACGCAGTTTAAAAATGTGGGCGGTTCGCAAGAGCGTTTTGATGCGATGAAAAACGGCGAGGGCTCGGCGTGTTTTATCAACCCGCCATTTGATCGCAATCTCGTCGCAGCGGGGCTGAAGAATCTGGGGGCGTCGAGCGATTTTTTTCCGACCTATCCAGGGCCGATCGCTGCTGCGCGCCGCGCGTGGGCGCGCGATCACAAGGCCGAATTGATGGCGTTTATTCGGGGCTTCAATCAAGCCTACGCGTGGTTGCAGGATGGGACGAACAAATCCGCAGCCGTGCAACTGCTGCCAGCGCGACTCAATATGGCGGCTGATGCGGCGGGCCGCGCTTTGGAGCGCGTGTTCTGTCAGCCGCGTCCGCAAATCACTGAAGACGGCGTGCGGCAGGTGATGGATCTGGTCTGGGCAGCAGAAAAATTTACTGCGGCCAAAACCGACCCCGCCAAGTACATGGATTTGAGTTACCTGCGCGAAGCGGGCGAATAGAAAATCCGGGAGAGCATGTCATGCCCGATTCAAGGGTAGAAGCCGCGATACACCATTGGGCGCCGCGCTTTGTCGCGAATGGCGTAGCGCTGACGGATTTTCAGGAAGTCACAGCCGGCCTTGAGCACTGGCCTGACTGGTGCGCGGCCTGGAGCAAACGCGCAGCCGTGCATGAGGCGCTGGGTGACGCGGTGTTTGCGCAAGGTCATACCTTATCGGCGGGAGAGCACTGGAACCGCGCAGCCGTGTGTTACCACTTTGCCAAATTCGTGTTTGTCGAAGATCTTGCGCAGATGCGCGCCGCGCACACGAAAGCGGTGCAATGCCGTAGCAAGGCGTTGCCCTATTTGCAGCCTGCGGGCGAGCGCGTATCGATTCCGTTTGAAGGCACCTACTTTCACGGCATATTGCGTAAGCCGCCGGGGGTTGAGAATCCGCCGCTTGTGATCATGTGCATGGGCCTGGATTCCGCGAAAGAGGAAACCGATGCCTACGAGCAGCCATTTCTCGCGCGTGGCATGGCAATACTGGCGTTTGATGGCCCGGGGCAGGGCGAATCCGAATACGAACTCGGCATACGTGGGGATTACGAAGTCGCTGTTCGTGCGGTGGTGGACTGGGTGGAAAAGCGCACGGATGTAGACATCAAGCGCATCGGTTTGTGGGGCGTGTCGATGGGCGGCTATTACGCGCCGCGCGCCGCCGCGTTTGAACCGCGCATCAAGGCGTGCATTTCGCTGTCAGGCCCGTTTGATTGGGCGGCGAATTGGGGCGCACTGAACGAACTCACGCGCGAGACGTTTCGCGTGCGTGCACGGCAAAAAACGCAGGAAGACGCCCGCCAGTTTGCCACAACGTTGACGCTAAAAAATTGCGCGCACCAGATTACCTGTCCATTGTTTATTGTCGCGGGCAAACTCGATCGCATTGTGCCGTGGCAGGACGGCGAACGTCTCGCGAAATCCGCCAAAGGGCCGGTGGAATTTTTGTTGCTCGACGATGGCAACCATGTAGCGAATAATCGCGGTTACCGCTGGCGCACGCAGTCGGCGGACTGGATGGCGCGGCAGTTGAGTGCGTGAAATGTATAAATAATTAATAAAAACAAATGCTTAGTGAGGGTGCATCATGAAAGCTGGAAAACTTGCCGCGTGCGTATGTGTGCTGGTGTGTGGCGGTGCCGCGCAGGCGCAGGAAAAATTTCCCAGCAAGAATATTCGCATGCTGGTGCCGTTTGCGGCCGGTAGCCAGACGGATATTCTGGCGCGCTGGATCGGTGAGAAATTTCTCGAAAGCTGGGGCCAGCAGGTGGTGGTGGACAATCGACCGAGCGCGGGTGGCACCATTGCCTCGCAATATGTGCTCGACGCCAATTTCGATGGACACACCATGATGATGGTGTCCACGGGGCATGCGGGCAATGCCACGCTCTATTCCAAGCTGCCGTACGACACCATCCGCGATTTTGCGGGCGTGTCGCAGGTGGCGAGTGTGCCGAATCTGCTGGTGGTGGCACCAACGCTGGGGCCAAAAAACGTGAAGGAGCTGATTGCATTCATGAAGGCCAAGCCGGGCACCATGAATTTCAGTTCAGCGGGTATCGGCAGTGGCACGCAAATCAACGGCGAGATGTTCAATCTGGCAGCGGGCGTCAAGGTGGCGCATGTGCCGTACAAGGGTGCGCCGGATGCGCTGAACAACGTGATCGGCGGCAACGTGCAATACAACTTCGCGCCGATATTGGTGGCAGCGGGGCAGGTCAAGGCCGGGCGTGTGCTCGCGCTGGGCGTTTCCACGGCGGCGCGTTCGCCTTTGTTTCCGAATGTGCCGACCATCGCCGAAGCGGGGCTGCCGGGCTTTGAATACGATCAATGGTACGGTTTGCTGCTTGCCGCGAAGACGCCGCGTCCCGTCGTGAACGCGGTGAATAGAGAGGTAGTGCGCATACTTAGCACGCCGGAAATGAAGGAACGCATGCTGACGCAGGGGGCGACACCAAAGCCGACTACGCCGGAAGCATTCGACGCGTTTATTCGTGCCGAGGTGAAAAAATTTGCGCCAGTGATTATTGCTTCGGGTGCGAAGGTTAACTGACATGTGTGCCGTATTGAATGTGAGGTGTATATTGAAAAAGTTGCTGTTGATGATTTGTCTTGCGCCAGTGCTGGTGTTTGCACAGGGCACGGACCCGTACCCGAATCGCCCGATACGTATCATGGGCGGTGGTGTGGGCAGCACGGCTGACTATCTGTCGCGCTTCATCGGCCAAAAGCTCAATGAAAAATGGGCGCAGCCGGTGGTGGTGGATAGCCGTTCCGGCGCGGGTGGCACGTTGTCTGCGGATGTCGTGGCCAAGGCAGCCCCCGACGGTTACAACCTCGTGATGGGGCATGCCGGGCCAATGGTGAGCGCAGTAGCGCTGTATAAAGACCTGCCCTACGATCCGGTAAAGGATTTTGCACCCGTTTCACGCATGACCACCGGCGTGGTGGTGCTGGTGACGCATCCGTCGATACCAGTTAGCAATACAAAGGAATTGATTGCCTATCTCAAGCAGAAAAGTGGTTTGAGTTACGCCTCGGCGGGTAATGGTTCGATGAGCCATCTTGCGGGCGAATTGTTTAACCGCATTGCAGGTGTCAATGTGCTGCACGTGCCGTACAAAAGCGCGGGCTTTGCGCTAACGGCGCTGTTATCATCCGAAACTCAGATTTCGTTTTTGTCGCCCGTGACGGCGCACACGCAACTGAAAGCGGGCCGCGTGAAGGCGCTGGCGGTATCGAGCAAAACACGCTTTGCGGGCACGCCAGAAATACCGAGTGCGGTGGAAGCCGGCATACCGGGTATGGATGCACAACTGTGGTTCGGTTTGTTCACCACCGCTAAAACGCCACGTGTGGTGGTTATGAAATTGAATCAACAGATCACCGAAGTGTTGAACCGGCCCGACGTAAAAGCAATGTTGCTTGCGCAAGGTGCAGAGGCAGCGCCCTCGACACCGGAGGAGCTTGGCGATTTTGTGAAGAGCGAGCTTCTGCGCTGGGTGCCGATTATCAAGGCCGCAGGAATTAAAGCAGGCTGATAATGGCCGTCTGTAAGTGTTTGTTTTTATTGAGGAAAATGTAATGGCACGGAAATCCAGAAAAGTCGAACCGAAAAATATCAAGGCCGCGAGCATTGATCCGATTCGTGGTGTTGCGTCCGCGCCGGATGGTTTGTACGACCCGGCGAATCCGGGTCATCGCTGGGATCTGCCGTTACAGGCACCGGGCCGCATGCAGGTTGATTTTGAGGAACGTGTCGATTTTCGCCGTCTGCATAACTACCGGCTCGCGCGCACACGCAACGCGCTGGCGCAATCTGATCTCGGCGCGTTGTTGGTATTCGATCAATATAACATCCGCTACATTTCCAGCACGGTAATCGGCGAGTGGGCGCGCGACAAACTGACGCGCTGGTGTTTGCTCACTGGCAACGGTGAACCGTGGGTGTGGGATTTTGGTTCTGCCGCACGCCATCACAAAATTTACGCGCCATGGCTCCCGAAGAACCATTGCCTCGCGGGCAACGTCGGTTTACGTGGCGCGATCAATCCCAAAGTGGGCTTGTTTGAAGAAGCCGCCAAGGAAATTTACGACGTGCTCAAGGCCGAAGGGGTGGCCGATATGCCGATTGGCATCGACGTGTGTGAGCCGCTGTTCCTGTTCGCACTGCAAAAGCTGGGCCTGAACGTGGTGGACGGGCAGCAGGTGATGCTGGATGCACGTGAGATCAAAAGTCACGACGAAATTACGCTGCTCAATATGGCCGCAGCCATGGGCGATGGCGTCTATCAGGATATTTTCGAGGCGCTGAAACCGGGCATACGCGAGAGCGAAGTGGTAGCGCTGGCGACCAAGCGTTTTTATGAAATGGGATCGGATTGCGTCGAAGCAGTGAACGCGATTGCTGGCGAACGCTGTAGCCCGCATCCGCATAATTTTACCGACCGGCTGATACGCCCCGGCGACCAGGCGTACTTCGATTTGATTCAAACGTACATGGGTTACAAGACCTGCTACTACCGCACGTTTACAGTAGGCAGCGCTACACCCGCGCAGCACGACGCCTACAAGAGGGCGCGGCACTGGATGGATAGCGCGATTGCCATGCTGAAGCCCGGTGTATCGACCGAGAAAGTGGCGAAGGCGTTTCCGAAATGCACGGAGATTGGTTTCGAAACCGAGATGTCCGCGTTCGGCTTGAACTTCTGTCACGGTCTGGGTATGGGGCTGCATGAGCGCCCGCTGATTTCACGGCTCAATTCATTCAAAGACCCGTATGAATTGAAAGCCGGCATGGTGTTCGCCGTGGAAACCTTCTGTCCCGCGAAAGACGGTGTTTCGGCGGCGCGTATCGAAGAAGAAGTGGTGCTGACGCCGAATGGCGCGAAGATCATTACGTTGTTCCCGGCACAGGAATTACCGATAGCCAACAAGTATTAAGACTGACTATGGATACCAGCAAACCCATGATACTCGGCAACGACATCCGCCTTGAGCTGTACAAGATGCAGCTTGATCTGCGCTATTGCGAAAAGCGTGCTTATGATTTGTTTTTGCAAAACCTGATCAAAGGAACCAGTCATCTCTCGTTGGGGCAGGAGGCGATTGCCGCCGGTTTCGGCGTAGCGATGCGCCCTGACGATTACACCTTCTGCACCTACCGTGGCCATGCGCACACACTGGCGCGCGGCGCGTCGATGGAAGGTGTGCTGGGCGAGTTAATGGGGCGGCAGTGCGGCTTGCTCGGTGGCAAGGGCGGCTCGATGCACTTGACCGATGTGACCAAGGGCGCAATGGGTAGTTACGCCATCATCGGCGCCCATTTGCCCGTGGCTGCTGGCGCGGCCTGGAGTGCGCAGTATCGCGGCACCGAGCAGGTGGCGGTGTGTTTCTTCGGCGATGGCACCACCAACATCGGCGCGTTTCACGAAGCGCTGAATTTCAGCGTGATCTGGAAGCTGCCGGTGGTCTATGTATGCGAGAACAATCTTTACATGGAATACACGCCGATACGCAGCGTGACAGCGGTCGATCATCCGGCAGCGGATCGTGCCAGCGCGTATGGCCTTGAAAAAATCGTGGTTGATGGCAACGATGCCGATGAGGTGTATCACACGGCAGTGAAATACATGGAGCGCGCGCGCAAGGGGGGGGGGCCGGCCTTGATCGAATGTATGACCTACCGCCACAGCGGACACTCGCGCGCTGATCCGGGCGCTTATCGCCCCAAAGGCGAGTTAGAGCGCTGGCTCGAACGTGACCCGATCAAAATTTATCGTGAACGTTTGTTAGGGCTGGGCATTGTTGAAGCGACGCTCACGGATCTTGAAGTTGAATCCATGCGCAAAGTGGATGTGGCGACGGAAACGGCGAAAGGGTCGCCCGTGCCATCGCTGGATCAGATCGATAAAAATGTGTGGGCAGACGGGAGCACAGCATGGCGGAACTAACCTATCGCGAGGCAGTGGCTGCAGGCATCGCGCAGGAAATGCGGCGCGATGAAAATGTGGTGTTTTTAGGTGAGGACATCGGCGCAGCGGGTGGCGTATTCAAGGCAACCGTCGGGCTGTTCGAGGAATTCGGGCCGCGCCGTATACGTGATACGCCCATCTCGGAGCAGGCGATTCTGGGCGCGGCCATGGGCGCCGCGATGACGGGCTTGAAGCCCATCGCCGAAATCATGTTCTCGGATTTTCTCGCGGTATGCTGGGATTTGGTTGCCAACGAAATTGCTAAAACACGTTACATGACCGACGGCCAGATTACGTTGCCGCTGGTGATCCGCACCGCCAATGGCGCAGGATCGCGTTTCGGCGCGCAGCATTCTCAGTCGGTGGAAAACTGGGCGATGGCGATTCCGGGCATCAAGGTGATTGCACCGGCGTTTCCGGCGGATGTCAAAGGCCTGATCGCAGCGGCAATTCGCGACCCGGATCCGGTGCTGGTGTTCGAGCAAAAATCGCTGTACGCGTTCAAGGGCGAAGTGCCGGACGGCGAACACGTAGAGCAGATCGGCAAAGCCAAAGTGCTGCGTCACGGCACCGACTGCACCATCGTTGCACTGGCGTTGATGGTGCATCGTGCATTGGCCGCGGCAGAGATACTTGAAAAAGAACACGGTATCTCCTGCACCGTGGTGGATGTGCGCTCGCTGGTGCCGCTGGATACGGTGACCATACTGGCGGAAGTGGCGAAGACCGGTCGCCTGGTAACCATCGAAGAAAATCCGCGCCTGTGCGGCTGGGGCGCTGAGATTGCGTCAATTGTGGCTGACGAAATTTTCTGGGATCTGGATGGCCCGATCATCCGCATCACCACGCCGCACATTCCGCTGCCGTCGGCGGATTTGCTGGAGGACAACACCATTCCGTCGGTTGAACGGGTGGTGCGCGAGATACGCGAAAAGATCGATTAGAAGGAGCCAGGTTATGTGTCGTAAGTATTTGTTTTTATTAATATTATTATTAACCTTGGATGTGCAGGCTGTAGACACGATTTTAGTCAACGGCAAGATCGTCACGGTTGATGATCGCTTCACCATCACGCAAGCGTTGGCGATCAAAAGTCAGCGCGTGGTTGCGACGGGCAGCAATGCGGAAATACGCAAACTGGCAATAGCCGATACCAGGGTGATCGATCTCAAAGGCCGCACAGTAATACCCGGGCTCATCGACAATCACTCGCACTGGATACGCGCCGCCGAGCATGATGAGTTGCGCTTTGATGGCGTGACCTCTCGTGCGCAAGCCGTGCAAATGTTGACATTGCGTGTGCGCAGCGCAAAGGTGGGTGAGTGGGTGAGTGTGCTGGGCGGCTGGTCGGAAGAGCAATTCACCGATGATCCGCGTGGCTTTTCCCTGGCTGAACTCGACAAGCTTGCGCCCGATACACCGTTGGCGGTGCAATCGATCTACAACCACACCTATCTCAACACGGCAGGCTTGCGCGCTGCAAAAATCGACGAGAGTTCGCCCAATCCTCCCGGTGGCACGATTGAAAAAGACGCCAGTGGAAAACTCACTGGTGTCGTGCGCGGTGCAGGCGGCGTAGCTTTTGTTGCGGAGAGAGTGCCCAAGCTCGAAGCGGCAGCGCGCATGGCCAATGTTCGCAAGTTGGCCACTTATCTGAATTCAATGGGGATCACCGCGTGGGGCGATGCCGGCGGGCGCGGCATGGCGGCGGGGCACTACGCGCCGTATCGTGAGCTGGCCGACAAAGGCGAGCTTACCGTGCGCGTATTCTGGACCACCATTCGTCAGCCTTCCACTCCAGAGCAGGTGGATCAGGTGCTCGCCGAAGTGGCAACGGTCAAGCCGTTTCAGGGCAATGACACCATGGATCATATCGGTTGGGGGGAGTCGGTCTATTCGCCGATAACTACGCAGTTGTTGCGCGCCCAAAAGGAAGTCAATCCGAACGGCATCAGGCAAATGCAGCGTATTGCGGGCGCACTCGCGCAGCGCGGCGTGTATCTTAATTCCCATGTTGAAATGAACGGGCCGATTGAGCAATTTGTTACGGCCTACGAAGAACTCAACAAAACCACGCCGATCAAAGGCCTGCGCTGGTCGTTCTCTCATCTCGATCAGATTGATGAGCAGCAGTTGCAACGCATGAAGCGCCTTGGTATGACCGCGCAAATTCATAGCCGTCCGCTGATTCAGGGCGTACTGATGCACAAGGTGCATGGTGACGCCGCATGGGATATGCCACCATTTCGTCGCGTGCAGGACAGTGGCATCGTGTGGGGCCTGGGCTCCGACGCGACGGCGGTGACGACATCCAACCCATTTTACACATTGGGGTTTGCAGTGACTGGCAAAATGGTTGGCGGGCACCACGTCAATCGTCAGAGCATCACGCGCGAAGAAGCGCTGATTGCGCATACGCGCAGCAATGCCTTTATCCTGTTTCAGGAAGGTAATCTGGGTTCGCTGCAAAAGGGCAAGTACGCTGATCTGCTGGTATTGGATCGGGACTACCTGACGGTGTCAGCAGATGCCATCAAGGATTTGAAGCCGATGATGACGATGATTGGCGGTAAAGTAGTTTATGAGAGCATGAGCGAGGCGAAGAAATAGTATGAACATTATTATGCCGCAGCTTGGCGAAACCGTTACCGAGGGTACTGTCACCAAGTGGTACAAAAAAGTTGGCGATGCGGTCAAGGCCGACGAAACGTTGTTCGATATTGAAACGGATAAAGTCAGCACGGAAATTCCTTCGCCGGTGGCCGGCATGGTCAGTGAAATTTGCGTTGAGGCTGGCGTTACCGCGAAAGTCGGCGTGACGCTGGCTGTAATTGCTGAAGTCGGTTCGGCCGCCACAGTACAGAAAATCGTGGTCGCTGCGGCAGCCACTGCACCTGTAATGTCAACCGCTGTGGGCGAGCCGGTACGGATTGCGCCTCGCGTGAGCGCTGCTGAACGGCTGTCGCCGGTGGTGCGGCGGTTAATCGCCGAGCGCGATCTGGATGTCGGGCTGATCATGGGCACGGGGCGCGATGGGCGTGTGACGCGGGACGACGTGGTGGAATTCATCGCCAATGGTGCTGTGCCTCCTGCTGTGACCACGCCCACAAAACCCGTTGTTGCAGTGGCGTCGGCGGCAACCGCGCCGGCAGTGCCCGCCGCAAAAGCGCAGCCCTTCGCAGACTTGTTGCCGCTCAACGCCATACGCAAGCGCGTGGCGGAAAACATGGCGAAGTCGTGGGCCGCCGCGCCGCACGTTTTACAGGTGGCCGAGGCCGACTTCTCGCGTGTGGTGCAGGTGCACCGCGAGTTCGGCGAGGCGTGGAAGGCCCGCGAAGGCTTCCTGCTGACCTTCATGCCCTTTGTCACGCGTGCGATATCGGTGGCGCTGGCGAAGTATCCCAAACTCAATGCGACCTATAGCAGTGAAGGGCTGCGCCTGATGAAGCGCATCAACATCGGCATTGCAGTGGACCTGAATTTCGATGGGCTGATGGTGCCGGTATTGAAGGATGTTCCGAATAAATCCCTGCCGCAAATTGCGCGTGAAATCAATGACTTGGCATTGCGTGCGCGCGCGGGGAAATTGAAGCCGGATGATCTGACGGAAGGCACCTATACCATCAGTAACAATGGCAGTTTTGGCACGGTGATAACCGCGCCCATTATCAACGTGCCGCAGGTGGCCATCATGTCTACTGATGCGGTACGCAAGAAGCCCGTCGTTGTGGAAACGCCCGAAGGCGATACCATCGCCATTCGTCCGGTAGGTGTGTTGGCGCAAACCTTTGACCATCGTGCGTTGGATGGCGCGTATGCGGCGGCGTTCCTGCGCGAGGTTAAAACAATCATCGAAACACGGCAATGGGCGCAGGATTTGCAGGCGTAGTATTTCAGTCACGATTGAAGTTTCGGAGAAAGTGAGAAAACCATCATGAGCGTACGCATCGGATACCTCCTGCCCACCCGTGAATCCATTATGGAAGGTCGGCCCGAGGCCGAGCCGCTGCTGAATCTTGCCGAGCGCGCAGAAAAGCTCGGCTACGATTCGGTTTGGGTCGGAGATTCGCTGATAGCGCGCCCGCGCCACGAGCCGATTACGCTGCTGGCGGGTGTTGCGGGCCGCACTAAACGCGTGAAGCTAGGCACCGCGGTGCTGCTACCTGCGCTGCGCAATCCTGTGCTGCTGGCCCATCAGATTGCGACGCTGGATCAAGTCAGTGCGGGGCGCGTGATTCTCGGCTACGGTATTGCCAGCGATGTGCCCAATGTGCGCGCGGAGTTTCGTTCTGCCGGCGTGCCGTTCGACAAGCGCGTGGGTACGCTGATGGAAGGCATGCGCCTGTGCAAGGCGCTTTGGAGCGGCAAGCCCGTGGATTGGGATGGCCGCTGGCATGTCGAACAAGGCGTACTCGGCCCTGTGCCACATCAGCCGGGCGGTCCGCCGATCTGGGGCGGCGGTTCTGCGCCTGCTGCACTGGAGCGAGCAGGCAAGCATTTCGACGGCTGGTTTCCGACGGGGCCCGATGCCAAAGGCTGGGGCGAGCAATGGCGCAAGGTGCAGGGCATAGCGCGCGAGGCCGGGCGCAAAGTGGATGCGCTGGAGGCGGCCGTTTATCTGACGATTGCGGTTGATGAAAACGCCGCTACAGCCGAAAAGCGTATTGATGATTTTCTACAGGCTTATTATGGCCGCCGCCCCGACATTCTGAAAAAACATCAGGCCTGCTTCGCAGGTTCGGCCAGCGCAGCAGCAGATTGGCTCAACAGCTATGTGGAACAGGGCGCGCGTTATCTGGTGCTGCGGTTTGCTGGAGAGCATGAGCGGCAATTGGAAGTTTTCGCGAAGATACGGGAAACCATTCGCGCCTGATTGTTCCAAATGCTGTTTTGCATCATTATCGTCATCAAATGATGTTAATATTCGTGCTTTTTGTCGAGGGTATTCCATGCGAACCACTGTCAATCTGGATGAAAGCTTGTTGGATAGGGCCATTAAGCTCACGGGGCCGCTTGACCGCTCGGCTTTGTTGCATGAGGGCCTGAAAGCACTGATCGAACGCGAGAGCGCCAGACGCCTGGCAAAACTGGGCGGAAGTCAGTCGGATCTGAAATCCGCGCCGCGTCGGCGCCAAGAAATCGCCACTTGATTCTGGTTGACACATCCGTGTGGGTAGACCATCTTCGCGCCGGAGACGCGCGGCTGGCCTGTTTGCTTGAAGACAATGCAGTGGTTATCCATCCGTTTGTAGTGGGTGAGATCGCTTGTGGCAATCTGGTCGATCGCGGGCTGATGCTGGATCTGTTGCAGCATCTGCCTGTGGCAGAAGTGGCGGAATATGCGGAGGTTCTGGGCTTTATCGAGCATCATGGTTTGTACGGCAAAGGCATCGGTTACGTTGATGCGCACTTGCTGGCTTCTGCAGCCATTAGTGGGGCAGCGCTCTGGACGCGGGACAAGAAATTGCTTGTGGTAGCCCGCGAATTGGGTTGTGCCGCGCCGCATTGAATGTTGCAATTTCCGCCAGGTGCGCACCGCGCACCTGGCGGAATCGCAATTGCAGTTACAAAAGATTTCTTAACCAGGAAAACAAGCATGGCAAATCTGAAGCAACACAAACTCGGCTGGATCGGCATCGGGCGCATGGGCTACGCCATGGCGGAGCGGCTGGCTAAAGCCGGTTGTGACATTTCGGTTTGGAACCGCACCAAATCCAAGGCCGAGCCGCTGGCGAAATCCGGTGCGAAAGTCGTCGACAATCTGACCGACCTCGCGGGCTGCGATATCGTTTTTACCATGGTTTCTACGGGCAAGGATGTGAAGGAAGTGCTGTTTGGACCGAATGGCGTGATGTCCAAGGGCGGTGCGCCGAAAATGGTGGTGGACAGCACCTCGATTTCCCTGGAGGAATCTGCGGAGATCCGCCAGAAACTCGCGGACAAACATATCAAAATGCTGGCGGCGCCGGTATCGGGAAACGCCAAGGTGATCAAGGCTGGCAAGCTGACTGTGGTGGCTTCGGGGCCGAAGGATGCGTTTGACGCCGTGTCACCCTATTTGAATGCTATTGGACGCGGGTCGTCATACGTGGGCGAAGGCGAGCTCTCGCGCATCGCGAAAATCTGCCATAACGTCATGCTCGGTGTGGTGATTCAGAATCTGTGCGAAATCACGGTGCTGGCCGAGAAGGCCGGGATGCAACGCCACGCATTTCTGGATTTTCTGAACAAGAGCGTGATGGGGTCGATGTTCACGGCGTATAAAGCACCAGCTTTGTCGAATCTGGATTTTCATGTGACGTTCACGCCGCAGTTGTTGCTGAAGGACATTGATCTCGGGCTGTCGTCAGGGCGGACATTTGGCGTGCCGATGCCGACGACGTCTGCCGCACGTGATCAGGTGCAAACCCTGATAGGTCATGGCTATGATCAGGATTTTTCACAATTGCTTCTGTTGCAGGCCAAAGCCTCAGGTGTTGAATTGAAATCTGAAAACGTCAATGTTGGTGACGGGCTGTAGCCAAAGTGTCGGCTCTAATCGAACATCTCGAAGGCACGAATTTCCAGAAAAGCCGCGCGTTTTCGCCCGCCGTGATCACGCAAGGTGGCAAGACGGTGTGGCTGGCTGGACAGACGGCAACTGTCGATGAGGCGGGCCAGGATATTTCAGGCAACTTTGATGCACAGGCGCGCACGATCTTTGCCTTGATAGACCAGACACTGAGTCGCGCAGGTGGAACGCTGGCCAATCTGGTGACAATGACGGTGTTTATCAACGATCCGCGTTACGGCGACAGCTTCGTGAAAATCCGCAACGAGTTTTTCAGGGACGGAAAATATCCGGCGAGCGCGCTGCTGACGATTGCGCATTTTGCACGGTCGGGCATGTTGATCGAAATACAAGGTGTTGCAGTAATTTAGCAATAAAAACAAATAGTTATGAAATACAGACCATGAAATATAGACGTCTGGGCCGCAATGGCCCGCAGGTTTCCGCGATCAGCATGGGGCGTGGCGCTGCAGCCATTAATTTTGAGTCGCCCGAAGTGGACGATTTCAACGCTGCAATTCATCGCGCGCTGGATGTGGGCGTTAATTTTTTTGACAGCTCGGATGCCTATTGGGGCACGCGTCACGAGGTGCTGCTGTCACGCGCGCTGAAGGGGCGCCGCAATGCTGTGATGATCGCCACCAAATTCGGCAACATTGATATGCCGGACGGCAAGAAGGGCACCAATGGCAGGCCCGAATATGTGCACAAGTGCTGCGACGAGAGCCTGAAGCGCATGGGGCTGGATGTGATCGACATTTATTTTCTGCACCGTGTCGACCCCGGCGTGCCGATCGAAGACACCGTGGGTGCGATGAGTGAATTGATTTCGCGCGGCAAGGTGCGGTTTATCGGCATCTGCGAAGCGTCGGTGAAAACATTACGTCGTGCGCATGCGGAGCATCCGCTGACCGCGTTGCAGACCGAATACTCACTGTGGTTTCGTGAATCCGAGAAAGACATTTTGCCCGCGTGCAAGGAACTGGGCGTCGGTTACATCGCCTATGCGCCACTCGGCCGTGGACTGCTGACGGGCAACATCAAGCGCGTCGAGGATATTCCCGAAACGGATCGTCGCCGCCGTCATCCGCGATTTTTCCCGGAGAATATCGCACGTAATGTTGCGTTAGTGACTGAACTTGAAACGATGGCCAGACGTTACGATGCCAGCCCCGCACAGATTGCACTCGCCTGGATACTGGCGCAATGGGAAGGCGTGGTGCCAATCCCCGGCACCAACAGCGCAAAGAATGTCGAGCAAAATGCGGCGGCGGTGGACATCAAAATCAATGTTAAGGATATCGCCCGGCTAAGTGAAATTTTCGCCATAGGCGCTGGCGCTGGCGAGCGGTATATGCCGGGCGCGCTTAAAGGTGTCGGCATTTAATTTTTTGTGGAAAGCAAGGCATTATGGCAAAAGCTAAAAAAGAAATTGGCAAAAAAAAGGACGTCGAACTCACCCGCGACGCCAGCCGTGAAGATCACTCGCGCCCGTTCAATACGCTGCAAGAGATGGTGATGCATGCGCGGCAGAATCTGTCGCGCTTTCAGTGGGATACTTTATGTGGGGGCTCGGATTCCGAAACCACGCTGCGGCGCAATCGCATGGCGCTCGATTGCTTGGCGCTGCGTCAGCGCGTGCTGGTGGATGTATCCAGGATCGACATGACAACCACGCTGCTCGGTGAAAAGTTGAAGCTGCCGGTGTTTATTGCGCCCGTGGGTAATTTTTTGCAGATTGCCGATCCCGCTGGCGCGGTGGCGGTAGCACGGGGCGCGATCGCGGCAGGCACCACGGCATTTATCAGCACGGCGGCCAAGCCCAGTATTGAGGAGGTCGCTAAAAGCGTTGATCACCCGCTGCTGTTTCAATTGTATGTGCGCAGTGATCGCGCCTGGATGCGCGGCTTTCTGGATCGCGCCAAGGCTTCAGGTTACCGCGCGATTTGCGTGACCGTGGATCGCGCATATTACAGTCGGCGCGAGCGCGACATCATCAATGGTTACTTGCAGCGTGCCGATTCTGGTGATCCGCGCCATCAGGCCAGTCTCACCTGGGACGATGCAGTATGGATCAAGCAGCACACCAAGTTGCCGTTGATACTCAAGGGCATTGCGACAGCCGAAGATGCCAAACTCGCCGTGGAGCATGGTGCGGATGTGGTGTATGTGTCGAATCACGGTGGTCGTCAATTGGATCACGGTCTGGGAACAATCGAAACGCTGCCGGAAATTGTAGATGCGGTGAATGGCAAAGCTGAAGTGTTGTGGGACGGCGGGGTCACGCGTGGCACTGACGTGGTCAAGGCCATTGCACTGGGCGCGCGCGCAGTGGGCGTGGGCAAGTTGCAAGGGTGGGCGTTGGCGGCAGCGGGCGAGCAGGGAATCGTGCGCATGTTTGAGCTGCTGGCGCAGGAAATACACACCACGCTGGGGCTGATGGGGGTGAAATCGCTGAAGGAATTGAACCCGTCGTGGGTGCGACCGGCCCTGCATACCGGCAAGTTTGGTACTACCAGCAATTATCCGGTGTTCGATGAGATGTTTAAAAATAACTAATAAAAACAATTGGTTATAATTTACCTGGGACAGTGAGCCCGCACGCCATCCCCATCAGGCGCGAAACGATGCTGACGCGATGGACGGGGGCTGTCATTGTTTTTATCATCGCATTGTCTGGTGCTGTAACGGCCCGTGCGGCGATTCCCGCTATTGCCAATGAGTTGATTCAAAACCAGCGCAGACTGCTGGTGTTGTCTGAAGCATCCTCGCAAAACCGTGGCGAGGCGCGCCGTGCGGGGCATTATCTCTTTGTGCGCAATCAAAATCTGATACGCGAATTGGTGCAGGAAGTTCAGGGCACACCGACTTCGCTCCCAATTCAAAATACGCAACGCAATAAGAGTGCTGCCAGTATGGTCAGTGCACGTTACCGTGAATTTTCGCGCGCCGCAGATCTCGCCGTGCGTGATGAGGGAGACACCCTCGTGTTGCGGGGGCCGTTGCGCGCTTTGCAGAATGTCCTGCAGGGCGTTGACCGCGACGATGCCCAGCGCCGTCTGACTGCGATTGGCGCAGTTCGTCGTCGCTATGGCGCGGACATTGATGAGGCGCTGTTACAGCCAGCGGCAACGTCGGGCAAGCTTGTGCGTCCGCTGTGGGATGCGTATGTGCGTGCCTTGGTGAAAGAAATACCCCCAGAGCGTGTGATCGCTGGGCTGGATAACGAGATTTTTGGCGCCTTTCCGGATGCCGGTGATTTTAGCGAGGCGGCTGCCCGGGCGCGCTTTCTCGAATGGGATGGCACCGAACTGCCGCCGCGCAGCGTGCTGCTGACCTTTGATGATGGTCCGCATTCCAGCAACACACCACGCGTGCTCGACATATTGCAGGCCAACGGCGTGCATGCCATTTTTTATATGGTCGGGCGCAATCTGGGCTCCCTGCAGGCGGGTAAGCCAGTGCCCGGCGCCAACGCGGATCTGGTGAGGCGCATGGTGGTGGAAGGGCACGCTGTCGGCAATCACTCCTACTCGCATCCGGTGTTGCCCAAGCTTGATAGCGCCCATCTGAGGCACGAGGTTGAAGATACGCAGCGGCTGATTGAAGTCATGGCGCCGCCGGGTCCGGCGCGTACTGGCACGCTGCGCCCGCCATTCGGCGCGCGCAATGATCGTGTGCTGGCAGAGATCGACAGCCACCGTTTGCGATCAGTGATGTGGAATATTGATTCACTGGACTGGGCTGATCCGGTGCCGGAATCCATCGTGCAGCGCGTTTTGCGCGAAGTCGAGAAAGAGGGGGGCGGCATCATTCTCATGCACGATATTCATGCGCGGACGGCCGACGCCTTGCCGCGCATCATCACGGGTTTGAAACAGCGTGGGTACGTGTTTGTGCGGTGGGACGGCGCGCGGCTGACGCGTGATGGGGAATCCGAAAGCAAGGCACCGTAAGCGTTACCTGTTTTTGCATTACTCCATACGCATGCCTGTGGCTTTCACCGTTTTTTCGTTAGCACGAAACTGCTGGCGCAGATATTCTTCGTATTGTCCGGCATTCAGATAGGCGTTGACCAGTCCGGCCCTGGTCAGGCCTGATTTCACTTCGGGCGTGTCCAGCGCACGTGCGAACTCCGCACTCAGGCGGTCAATAGAGGATTTGGGTGCCCCCACGCGCGTGACGGCGCCAAACCAGTTAGTCGCTTCGTAACCGGGGTAACCCGATTCGTGCACGGTGGGCACGTCTTTCATCACGTCGCTGCGCGTGAGCGAGGTAACAGCGATGGCGCGCAGCCGTCCGGCTGCGACATAGGGTGCTGCCTCGGATACGTTGCCGAAGTTGATGGTGGTGTGTCCGCCCATCACCGCGATGGTTGCAGGCCCGCCACCCTGGTAGGGCACGTTAACGATATCAATTTTCGACAACAGCTTGAATTGCTCCGCTGCCAGACGCTGAAAACCCGTGGGGCTGGCTGTGGCGTAGGTCAATTCGCCAGGTTTGGTTTTTGCCAGCGTGACCAGTTCCTTCATGCTGCGCGCGGGAAGCGACGGATGCACTGAAAACAGCAACGGGTTGGCCGCAAGTCGCGCGATGCCCGCGAAGTCGCGTTCAGTGTCGTACGGCAGCTTACGTGCGAATAAATTAATGGTGTAGCTCGGCCCCATCAGCAGGATCACATGCGCGTCGGCTGGCGCGCGCGCAACCAGCTCAGTGGCAATTACCGTACCGCCGCCAGGGCGGTCTTCAACCACGATCTGCTGGCCCAGCACCTTACCCATCGATGGCGCAAGCAGGCGTCCGATGATATCGATTGTGCCACCAGCAGCGAAAGGTACGACGAAACGGATTTGCCTGGACGGAAAGGGCGGGGCTGAACCTGACGCAGGAGCCTGTGCGTTTGCAGAAGCTGCCAACACCATCGCTCCGAATGTGCTAATGGATCGTAAGTATTTGTTTTTCATGAATTATCTTAAACTAACGGAACAGGGGCGACGCAGAATTTATCGCGCGTAAGATGGGTAACGGTCTTCGGACCGCCCCCAGCCCCAATATCTAACTACTGCACCTTGATGCCGCGTTCCTTCACGACTTTGGTCCAGCGTTCGTATTCACCGCGAATGCGTTCGTTAAATTTGGCGGGGGTGCCGCCGGTGGCCATCATGCCTTGCTGCTCTAGATTTTTCTTCATTTCGGGATCTTGCAGAATCTTGTTGATGGCGCCATTCAGCGCATCGACTATCGGCTGCGGCGTATTGCGCGGCGCCATGGCACCGAACCAAAGCTCAACCGCATAACCGGGGAGCGTGTCGCCAACCGTGGGCACGTCGGGCAGCGCGTACCAGCGTTTTTCCGTGGTGACTGCAAGCGCGCGCAGCTTGCCGGTGGCTACATGCGGCACTATCGGCAACAGGCTGCCCACGATGATGGGTGCTTGCCCAGCCAGCAGATCAGTCATTGCGCCGCCAGTGCTTCGATAATGCACGCCTACCATTCGCGTGCCGGTCATGCTGAGTATGAGTTCAGTGGCCATGTGCGTCAGGCCGCCCAATCCGCTGGTGCCATAAGTCAGATCACCGGGCTTGGCTTTGGCCAGTGCAATGAGTTCTTTGGTAGATTTCACCGGCATCGATGGGTGTACGGTCAGCACAAATGGCGTAATGCCAAACTCGGCAACGCCCGGCAACGAATTGACCGGATCAAACGCAGGCCTGTGCGTCGCGGCCGAGGCCGAGAAGCTGCCTGACACCATCAGTATCGTGTAGCCATCAGCAGGCGATTTTGCGGCTATTTCCATGCCGACAATACCACCGGCTCCCGCGCGGTTTTCGACGATGAACTGCTGCTTGAATATTTCAGAGAGCTTGGCCGAAACCTGGCGTGCGGTGATGTCACTGCCGCCGCCGGGGGCGAATGGCACCATCACGCGCACCGGCTTGGTGGGATACGCTTGCGCGGCGGCGAGCGCCGGGCAGAGTGCAGCGAGTACTGCGCCGCAGGTGGTCAATCGCTTCAGGGTGGTGGATGTCATTTTGTATCTCCTCGGTTTTGTTTGCATATTTTAACCGGAGCGGACACATTCGGCGTGATCGCACCTCCCGGATAGCGCAATACACGCCGATTACACGCTCAATGGGAGCTCCCACCAGCGCCGCGCGCTTTCTACTCTTCCGCTGGCAAGTATCCGCTGGGTACGATGCAGGCACCTGAACCCGCTGCGGTGACTGCGCCTTTCTGGTTGGTGCCGGTTACTTCCACGCTGACGCGCGTGCCATCGGCTTCCTTGTTGGTGCCAGTGACTTTGCCCGTAAACGTAACCGAGTCTCCCGGACGCACCGGGCGCAGGAAGCGCAAATCCACCATGCCTCCACCGTTGTAGACGTCTGCGCCGAAATAGCGGCGCAACAGTTCCGTGGCAAACGTCAGTGACATGCGACCGGATGCAACGGTGCTGGCTGTGCCTAAGGTGCTCTTGGCGGTTTCCAGATCGGTAAATTGACTGGGGCCTTTTGCGCCGCCGCTTTTTTCGAAAGCATTGATCGCATCTTGCGTCATATGCTTGGTCAGAGGCGGCAATGCGTCGCCCACGGTGTAGTTGCGTACTATTGCCATTTTTTTCCAACCTCCGAAGGCTGCTTGAGTTCATGAGTGATGACGCGATCCAGCAGACGCCCATCCTCGTCTACCGAGACCGCCTGAGTGACGATGTAGTTTTTACCACGACGCGCGTATTTATCGGCAATCCATGCTTCGACCGTGATACGTTTGCCGGGGATGGGCGGGTTGTAACAATAAAACGCGCAGCGCGCGTTTACTGAGCCATCATCGTGATACACCAGATGATACGGACGCACATCCACTTTTTGTGAGATGGTCGGGAACGCCGCCTCGGGATCCATCACCCCTTTGCGAAATTCGTCGATCATTTCCTGCGTTAATACATACGATAGCGTGGGCAGCCGTTCGCCGATTACCAGCGCGTTCCAATCCAGCAATTTTGTTTTGTGTTCTCCGTGCGTTTCCGACATGCTGACTTCCTTTCATTGAGCGGCTAAGCCGATTAGAAAGCGTTATAGTAAACTATTCACGGTGCGCGCAGAACAGCCAATGCATGCGTGGTGTCACATGATGGCTGATGCTGATGGATCCCGGGCGCTACGCTGGCGGCGGGACCGACAAGGAATTGATATGAAGACTGCAATCACTGAAATGTTCTGCGGGGTGATTTTCGCTGCATCCGAGGTTGTGCTGATGTCTGGCAGCGCAGCGCTGGCGCAGGAACGAACGGCGGGAGCGACGAGCTATCCGCTTCGTCCCATCCGCATTATCGTTACGGTAGCGCCGGGGGCTGGCGCTGACGCGATTGCGCGCGCCGCAGGGCAGATATTGAACGAGCGTTTGGGCCAAACCGCGGTGGTGGATAACCGACCCGGCGGTTCCGGCGTCATCGGTTCCGAACTGGTTGCCAGAGCACCGCCTGATGGCTACACGATATTGAGTTACGCGGATGGACTGATGTTGCTCAGTGCGACCAAACGCGTGCCGTTCGACGTGCGCACAACATTTGATCCCATCGTCAATATGACGGCTCAACCGTACATTCTTATCGTGGGCTTGAATTTGCCTGCCAAAAATATCAAGGAGCTGGTTGCCTACTCAGCCACGCAAACGCTGACGTATGGCAGTTCCGGCGTGGGGGGCACGGTGCATCTGGGCATGGAACAACTGGCGATGCTCACTGGCGGCAAATTCATGCACGTGCCGTACAAGGGCACAGCGCCTTCCATTGTGGGCGTGATGGGCGGCGAGATACATATGGTTGCCGGCAGCGCAATTGCTGCGAGCAGCGCAATCAAGACGGGCAAGGTGCGCGGGCTGGCGGTGATGGGATTGACGCGCGTACCATCAATGCCGGATTTGCCGACTGTCGCCGAACAAGGTTGGCCCGGCTACAAGCTCACCAATCGCTATGGCCTCTTTGCACCGGCCGGTACACCCCGTGCGATTCTTGCTACGCTCAACCGCGTGGTCAGCGATGGTATGCATTCGCCACAGATGGCGCAACGGCTCGCGGCGGAGGGCGCGCAACCCGGTGAGCGCAAAACGCCTGCTGAATTAAAGACAGAATTTGCGCGCGAATATGTGGAGACGGAGCAACTGGTGAAGCGGCTCAACGTCAAGCTTAACTAATTGATTTTATTGAATTAATTACCACATCTGATTGAGTAGTTCAGTCAGTTCGGATTTGTGCTTAATCTTGCGCGCGTTCTGGTGCAGGTAAAAATCACCCATCGCGTCTTGTGCAATCTGATCGATGCCGCTTTGCGGAATGTTGGCGTCGCGCAGACGCACGGGCATACCCAGCTTGCGGTAAAAATCTTCGATGAAATCCGGCGCACATTTCGCCGCTTCTTTTTCCTGCAGGCCGCTGCCAACGCTGAGCGCATGCGCCAGCCGTGCCAGGCCACCAGCCGTTTGTTCGAGATTGAATCGCATGCACCAGGCCGTGGTTAACGAGCTGCAATCGCCGTGGCTGATGTTTGGGTAGAGCGTGTCGATCACATGTCCCAGCGACGAAATCAGCCCGAACGCACGTCCGCGCATGCTATCCAGCGCGCGGTTGCTGAGGAATGATGCCGCAACCAGATTCATGCGTGCAGTCGTGTTGTTCTGATCAGTGCGCATCAGCGGCAAGCTCTCCAGCGAGAGTCGCAGCGCGTGCAGCAAATCAGACAGTGACAATGGATTGATGCGTGGCGATGCGACGCTGGCCATGATGCCGCCCAGCGCTGAAGCCGCCGTATTTAAAAAAAGATCAGCCGGGGCGCTCAGCAGCGCATCGTCGTCCCAGATCATTGCAAAGGGACGGGTCTTCGGATCGAACAACTCCAGGCGGTGACTGCTCTCCACATCCTTGACGGCGGTACCGGCACGCGTCATCGCTGTACTGGGTGTGGTGAGCACCAGAATGTTCGGAATTTTTGGTGCCATCAGTTTCGGGCTGACCGGTGGTTGGCCGGGAGGATATTGCGTGCAGATGTCGTGGATATCGCCCTTTTCGGCCAGCAGAATAATCATCGCGCGCGCAGTCACCATCGCACTGCCGCCACCAACAGCTACGATGATGTCTGCGCCAGCTTCACGCGCGGCCGCCGCCCCGGCGCGCACCGACGGTAGCGGTGACGATGTTTCCACACCATCGAAAACACCTGCAAATTTATCACCGAGGTTCGCTTTGACGCGCGCAATTAAATCGGTTTTGTTTGCCACCGATTTGCCGCACACCACGAACGCGCGCTTGGCTTTGGCGCGATCCACCTCGCCGCGTAATTCATTCAGCGCGCCTTTGCCGGCGTGCAGGCTCAAGGGGAATGAACGGTGTCGAAAGGGAGCGGAGGATTCCATGTTGTGTTACTCGCAAATGTATCGGTGACTAAGGCGCACATGATACGTGGACGCGCACCCTTAGGAAAGTCAGAAGTCAGTGCGAGTGTCCATCCGCAGTATGAACGACTGTTGCATCACGATCCTACTCGTCGTACATTCCCCGCTGATCACACGCACGTGTACGAGTAGTTCGCAAATTTTTTGGAGATAGTTTGTAATGGAACAATTACACCGTTTGCACGTTAATAAAACTAAAAACTGCCACGGACTCGCGTCATGAGCAAGCTACCGCTTGAAGGTATGCGCGTGGTCGAATTCGGCCAGATCATTTCGGGGCCGACGGCGGGTTTGATTTTTGGCGACATGGGTGCTGATGTCGTCAAGGTGGAGCCTATTGATGCAGGGATGCCGAGTCGGCCGAACAACCTGCGCAATGGTTCCTTTTTCTACTTTAATCGCAACAAGCGTGGTGTGGCGGTAAATATCGCCACACCTGAAGGACTTGAAGTGGCGCTGCGCTTGATCAAGCGCGCGGACATTCTGATCGAGAACATGGCGCCGGGTACGATGGACCGTCTGGGGCTGGGCTACGCGAAGATGCGTGAACATAATCCGCGACTCGTCTATTGCAGTATTAAAGGTTATCTCACGGGCCCCAATCAATCACGGCCTTTGATGGATGAGCCGGGACAAATGGCGTCGGGCCTTGCCTATATGACAGGGCTTCCTGGCCAGCCGTTGCGCGCGGGTGCATCCGTGGTGGATATTGGTGCGGCTACTTACGCTGTGATTGGCGTGATGGCCGCGCTGCTGGAGCGGCAAACCACGGGCAAAGGGCAGCACATCACCGGCGGGTTGTTCGAGACCGCGTTGTTTTATGTGGGTCAGCACATGTCCAACGCGCAACTCTCTGGTGAGGAACCGGTGCCGATGTCAACCGCGCGATCTGCCAAGGGCGGACGCACGGCGATTTATGACCTGTTCAAATGCAAGGGTGGCAAGCAGGTATTCATCGGCATCATGAGCGATCCGCAATGGGTACGTGCATGCGCCGTGCTCGGCATGGAAGACCTGGTGAACGATCCCGCTTTGAAGTACAACGCGGGCCGTGGTGCGCAGCGTGACATGCTGATGGCGCGCATCAGTAAAGCCGTGGCTGATCGTGAGAGTAAAGAGGTTGTGGATGCGCTGGTGAAAGCTGGCGTGACTGTCGCGCCGGTGAACACGCCACTCAGCGTGATGGATGATGAGCATGTGTCCGCAGAGGGACGCACACTGCCTGCAGAGATCGGCGGCAAGCGCGGACGCCTGCCGCCGCTGCCCTACGAAAGCAGTGAGTATAAATTCTCGGTGCGCCACCACGCGCCTGCAGCGCCGGGCAAGCACACGGGAGAAGTGCTGCAGGAGCTGGGTTATACCGTCGCAGAGATTGAAGCGATGGCACACAAAGGGCTGGTGCGCGGGCCAGACTTGCCCAATAAGGCCCAATAAGGTTGCCGACGAATCGGAATGACGTCTTAAGCGGTAGCGGTAAGGACTAAGTGCACGTGTAACGCAGGGATGAGAAATATCGTGATCCGGAAATCGAGTCGTCGATCAACACCCGCATGGCTCTGCTACTTCGCGCTCAGTGCGCTCTGCATCATGAGCACGACAGTGCATGCGCAGGACAAACCGCCAGGCTACCCGGTGCGGCCCATACGAATCATCATCGGCGTGGCGCCTGGCGCCGGCAGCGACATGGTTGCGCGCGCAACCGCGCAGCTATTGATTGATCGTTGGGGCCAGAATGTCGTGGTCGATCCGCGGCCCGGCGGTGGCGGCGTGATTGCTTCGGAGTTAGCGTCCAAAGCGTCGCCAGACGGATATACCTTGTATCAGTCTGGTGATGGATTGCTGTTTCAAGGCGCGACGAAACGGGTTGCTTTCGACATACTCAAGACTTTCGATCCCGTTGTCAGCTTGACTCAGCAGCCTTATATTCTGCTCGCCAATTTGAGTATTCCCGCCAAGACGATCAAGGAGCTTGTCACGCTTTCAGCAGCCAAGCCGCTGACGTATGCCGGAAGCTCTGGTGTTGGCGGCACGGTTCATTTGGGTATGGAAAAGTTCGCCAAGCTTTCTGGCATGCAGTTAAAGCACGTTGCATACAAAGGGAGTGCACCATCACTGCTTGCGCTGATGGGTGGAGAGGTCAATTTAGGTGTGACCAGTGTGATGTCGGCCACTGCTGCGATACGCAGCGGCAAGGTGCGCGGCGTGGCTGCACTGGGCTTGAAGCGCGCATCGTCGCTGCCTGATTTGCCGACGCTTGCTGAACAGGGCATTCCCAATTTCAAGATTACCAATCGTTACAATCTGTGGGTGCGGTCGGGAACGCCGCGCCCGATTATCGTGGCAATCAACCGCGTGTTGAGTGAGGGTATGCATACACCGCAGATGGTGCAGAAGCTGGCGGCCGATGGCAGCGAGCCTGCGGAGCGCGCGACACCAGAGCAACTCAAGGCAAATCTTGCCCGTGAATATGTTGAACTGGAGCGCCAGGTGAAGGAACTGGGCCTGAAGTTCTAGCGAAGCGCGTTACTTACGTTACGGCTTCTTGGTTAGATGATCGTTCTGAATCCGGGTGAGATTCATGCCTTCAGTACTGGCATGCGGAAACAACCAACCGGCTGTGCATAGAAACACGAGAAAGCGGCTTAAGCGGCCCAGTCTGCGCAGTAACGTGGGGGGCGATGACGTGGTTGATTCAGTGTGATTCATCATTGCATTATAGCCTCAGACAAGCGGCTTGCCGGGTTTGCAGTAAGCTAAAGATTCATCCATTCGAGTCTGGTTCGAGTCAAGTAGGGGAGGCGCCATGCAGCTGAAAATCAAGAATCCTCAGGATTTTTGGTGCGGGATACTGTTTATTGTGTTTGGAGGGCTGGCGATTTACCTGTCACGCGATTATGAGATGGGTAGCGCCTTGCGCATGGGGCCTGGTTATTTTCCGACCTGGCTGGGCGGTATCCTCATGGGGTTCGGTGTGATTATCGGCAGCTTGGCTTTCAGAATAGAGGGCGAAGAGAATCAAGGCTTGGGATTGGGTGAGTGGGCGTGGCGGCCGTGGCTGGTCTTAACCGCCACGCTATCGCTCTTTGCCGTGCTGATGGAAGTGGAATTTGGCTTCGTGCCTTCCCTTATCGTGCTGATTATCGGCTGCGCACTGGCACATAAAGATGTGCATTGGCGCGAGACTATCCTGCTCAGCCTGTGCGTCACTGCCGGTGCGGTTGCCATCTTCTCGTATGGTCTTGGCATGCCGTACCTGTTGTTCTGGTGGAGCAAGTAATGGAACAGCTCCTGCAAAACCTGCTATTGGGATTCAGCGTGGCGTTGACGCTGCAAAACCTCGCGTATTGTTTTTTCGGGGTTTTTCTCGGCACCATGATTGGTGTGCTGCCGGGCATCGGGCCGTTGGCCACCATGGCCATGCTTTTGCCTTTGACTTACACCTTGCCGCCAGTGTCGGCGCTGATCATGTTGGCCGGCATTTACTACGGGTCGGATTATGGCGGCTCAACCACGGCAATACTGGTTAATTTACCCGGCGAAGGGTCGTCGGTCGTCACCTTGCTCGATGGTCACCCAATGGCGCAGCAAGGCAGAGCAGGTCCTGCTTTGGCGATGGCCGCGATAGGCTCGTTTTTCGCGGGTTGCGTAGGCACGTTAATCATTGCGCTGGTGGGGCCGCCGCTCGCCAATATTGCGCTCAAATTCGGCTCGCCCGAGTATTTCTCGCTGATGGTGATGGCGCTGGTATGCGCCTCGGTGGTGGGAACAGGGTCTTTGCTTAAGTCGCTTGCCATGGTGGTGGCAGGGCTGCTCATAGGCATTGTCGGCACGGATGTGACTTCAGGCAAATCGCGTTTCACGTTTGGCGTGCCTGAGTTGAGTGACGGCGTTGGTATCGCTGTCGTGGCGATGGGCTTTTTTGGCTTGACGGAGATCGTCAAAAATCTTGGCAGCAAGCAAATAACACCTACCATTCTGCAGGGCAAAATCAAAGGCTTGATGCCGCGCTGGGAGGATCTGAAAATCTGCTTTGGCCCCATGTTGCGTGGCAGTTCCATCGGCGCTATTTTCGGGCCGCTGCCGGGACTGGGTGGCACTATCAGTGCGTTTACGTCTTATATGGCAGAAAAAAAACTGGCCAAGGATCCATCGCGTTTTGGCAAAGGCGCCATCGAAGGAGTGGCCGGCCCCGAAACCGCCAACAACGCCTGCGCGCAGACTACTTTTGTACCGATGCTGACGCTGGGCATTCCGGGCAGTGCCTCAATGGCGTTGATGCTGGGGGCGATGATGATCCACGGCATTACGCCGGGGCCGCAAGTCATGACAGCGCGGCCCGACTTATTCTGGGGACTGATCGCAAGCATGTGGATCGGCAATTTGATGCTGCTGATGCTTAACTTGCCGCTGATCGGTATCTGGGTCAGGCTGCTGCAGGTGCCCTACCGCCTGCTGTTTCCGATCATCATGACCATGATGGGCATCGGCATCTATAGTCTGAACAGCTCCGGCACGGACGTATTGCTGATGGCGTTTTTCGGCTTTATTGGCTACATCCTGGTGAAGCTCGGCTGTTCGTTCCCGCCCTTGATTCTTGCGATGGTGCTGGGGCCGCTGATGGAGGAGAACCTGCGGCGCTCCATGCTGCTATCGGATGGTGATCCAACGGTTTTCTTTACGCGGCCGCTGAGTGCCGGGTTTATGCTTGCTACCGGAATTTTACTGCTGCTGTTCACGCGGCCGGCACTGCGAAAAAAGCGTAAAGAAGTCCTCACGGAAGAAGGGTAACGTAGCGTTTACTGTTCCAGTTTGATTTTCGCGGATTTGATGATGTTGGCGTATTTGGCGTGATCGGTTTTGATCAGCGCAGCAAATTGATCTGGCGTGGAAATGAATGGATCCATGCCCTGGCTCGACAGTTTTTCGCGGATATCGGGCAGCGATAATATTCGCGTAATTTCCGTACTGAGTTTGTCGATCACCGGTCGTGGCGTGGCGACCTGCGCGAGAAATCCATACCAGACGTTGAGTGCAAATCCCTTTAAACCGGCTTCACCGGCAGTTGGTACCGCAGGTAGTGCTGTCAGGCGCGAGTCACCTGTGCTTGCCAGTGCGACGAGCCTGCCGCTCTTGATGTGTCCGATGGCAACGATGGGCGGGCTGTAATACATGTGTATCTGGCCGCCCACGGTGTCGGTGAGCGCGGGTATCGATCCTTTGTACGGTATGTGCTGCGTTTTGACGCCCGCCTGCATATTGAAAAACTCGCCCGCCAGATGTGTCACGGTACCGCTGCCGCCAGAACCGTAATTCAGTTGCCCCGGTTTGCTTTTGGCGAGCGCAATCAGTTGTTGAAGATTCCTCGCGGGCAGAGATGGATGAATCACCAACACCAGTTGCGTGTTGGCAATGGTGGCTACAGCGGCAAAATCCTTGATGACATCGTAGGGTGTAGGCGCAAGATTCGGCACGATCACGTGCGAGCTGAGTATCGACAGCAGCGTGTAGCCATCCGCGGGCGATTTGACCATCGCTTCGGTGCCGATGACGGTGTTTCCGCCGGGCCGGTTGTCGACGATGACCGGCTGACCCCAGGCTTCGGTGAGTTTTGGGCCGACCAGCCGCGCCATGATGTCGGTGGTGCCGCCAGCAGGGTAGGGGCTAACAATGCGAATCGGCTTTGATGGATAAATCGTCTGCGCATCGGCGGACGCTGACAAGCCCAGCAGCAGGCCTGCGCTGATATGCCGCGTCAGTGCGGCGCATCGGTTCGATTTGACGGTCATGGCACCATCCTTCTGAAGTAATCCTGAAGTATTCCGATACCGATGGCCGTAGTCAACCCATGATCGTTGAAGCGTTTTTGCCCATTGGCTGGCGCTTGGCAAGCGCGCTGCGACTCTGTAGGCTTCGCCCACAAAGACTGGCCTGAGGAGGCAACCGGATGAGTTTCTCCACCATGATCGTACGTGTCATATCGCTTGGCTTGCTGTTTGGTGCGGCGAGCAGTGTTTTTGCTCAGCAGTCCAATGCCTATCCCACCCGGCCCGTTCGCTACATCATTCCGTATCCCCCCGGCGGAAGCACGGACCCGCAGGGGCGCATGATCGCCACCAAGCTGACCGAGATGTGGGGGCACTCGGTGGTTGTGGACAATCGGCCCGGTGGCAACACCGTCATCGGCACCGAGGTTCTGTCGAGGGCTGCGCCTGACGGTTACACCATCGGCTGGGCGGGTGCTGCATTGTTCAGCACGCCCAGCCTGATTCCTAAATTGCCGTACGACGTCTTAAAGGATTTTGTCGGCGTGGCGACCATCAACAAAGCGCGCAATGTTCTGGTCGTTCATCCCACCGTGCCCGCCAACAATTTGCAGGAGTTCATTGCAATGGTCAAAGCCAAGCCGGGGGAGTTCAACTTTGCCTCGTCGGGCGTCGGCACCAATACGCATTTGTCGGGCGAGCTTTTCAATCAGTTGACGGGCACGAAAATGATACACATCCCCTACAAAGGGTCGGGCCCGGCCACCACTGATTTACTCGGCGGCAGGGTGCAGCTTTCGTTTCAGGTGCCGATCACGGTAATCCCGTTTATCAATGCGGGCAGACTGAAGGCCATTGCAATCAGCGGCGAAACGCGGCTGCCCGCTTTGCCTCAGGTGCCCACGTTCAGTGAAGCGAATCTGCCGGGCTTCGGGCTGACGAGCATTACCGGGATCATCGCCCCTGCCAGGACGCCGCAGCAAATACGGGGCAAAATCGCCAACGATGTCGCGACGATTCTGGCGCAACCCGCCACTCGGGATTTCATGGCCAGGCAAGGCGCAGAGCCTTTCGTGTCGACGCCCGAGCAGACCACGGCGGTAATCCGCGAAGAGGTTGCCCGCTACAGCAAGATCATCAAAACTGCTGGCATTACGCATCAGCCGTAACGCGTTCGAGCTTTTAATCGCGTTGAATCGCGGCAAAGCTATGCGTCAGGCTTTATCGGTGAAATGCATTTAAGTTATTGTTTTATATAGATATTATTCTTGCACTATGAGAGTTACGCTCAGCCGCCAAGGGCGTTCCTGACTAACTGAAATCGGCCGTTCATTGCACGGGAGATGCGGTGGAAGTTAGCTGGATCTGGATACCGATTTCGATTTTCGCTGCGCTGATGCAGTCGGTGCGCACTGCCGCACAGAAAACCCTCAACCAAAGCCTGTCGACCATGGGCACGACTTATGTGCGCTCGCTGTTTGGCATGCCGCCGTTGATTGTGTTCCTGGGTGTAGCCATTGCCTGTACCGGTCTCGGATTTCCTGAATTCAATCCGCGCTTTCTATTGCATACCGCGGTGGCCGCGCTGACGCAGGTGCTGGCAACGGCGCTGTTGATTTACATGTTCCGGCTAAAAAATTTTGCCATCGGCACGATGTTGACCAAGAGTGATCTCATCATGACGGCGCTCATGGGTACGCTGTTGTTCTCGGAGCATCTGTCAGGATTGGGCTGGGTGGCGATGGTTATCGTTGTCTGCGGTGTCATACTCATGTTGGTTGGCAAGATGGGCACTGTCGCATTCCGCGCGAGTGGCGAAACCTTGTCGGGACTGCTTTTTGGACGCCCGGCGCAGGTTGCCCTGTTGTGCGCTTTCTTATTTGCGCTGTCTTACTTATTTCTGCGGCAAGCCACACTCGATCTCGGCCCGCAGCACCATTTCATGTGGCGAGCCGGCTGGACCGTGGTGCTGGCGACGGGATTGCAAACCATTTGCCTGGGCATCTGGCTGGCGATCAGAGAGCCGACAGTGTTCGGGCAAATGTGGCAAGCAAAAGGTATCGGCAGTTTTATCGGGCTGACCAGTGCGCTGGGTTCGATAGGCTGGTATTCGGCTTTCGCGCTGCAGAATGCGTCTTATGTTCGCGCGGTTGGCCAGATCGAAGCAGTGTTCACGCTCGCAGTCTCGTGGCTTTATTTTCACGAGAAGATCACGCTTATGGAACTGATGGGTATCGTGGTTACGGTAGCAGGCGTGCTGATGTTCAGGCTCGTGTGACGCGAATACCGCTGTTGATGATGGCAATGGAACGGCAGCGTTACTGTTGCGGGATGCGCGCATCCTTGGTCACCCGCGCCCACAGCGCGGTCTCCGCGCGTATAAACTGATCGAATTCCTCGCGGCAGTTCGTAGCTTACGCCGCAGCGCGCTTTGGCTTATGCGGATTAGCCGGGCCCATGCCCAAGCGTGGCATATCAATGGCGGGGCAGCGATCCATGATGACTTTCAAGCCGGCTGCTTCGGCGCGTTTGGCGCCTTCTTCGTTGATTACACCCAATTGCAGCCACACGGATTTGGCGCCGATTTCTATTGCTTCGTCACACAGCGGCCCGGCGGCATCGGAGGTGCGGAATACATCCACCATGTCCACCGGCTCCTTGATATCTTTCAGTGACGCGAAAACTTTCTGGCCGAGGATTTCTGTTTCGTTCGGGTTGACTGGAATGACGCGGTAGCCGCGATCCATCATGTAGTGCATGACGGCGTGGCTGGCGCGTTGCGGATTCGGACTCGCCCCCACCAGTGCGATGGTTTTGGTGCTGGTGAGTATTTCGCGAATACCTTCGTCTGTATTGATGGGCATTGTCGTGCTCCTGTGCGGTTAGTTCTGATTTTCAAACTTGCTGGTTTTTAATGTAGCGCAGTGGGGCCAGCCAGCGCAACTATTTGTGGACTGCACAGCAGATTCGTGCAGCAACCTTGCATCAAGTATCTTATTGATTTTATAGAACTATTTTTAATGTGCTCCGCAACGTGGAAGGTCTCGAAAAAATGAACCGTATCCGAATTGCAGCGCCATGAGCCTGTGCTATTCTTTGGTTTCGTTTTCCCGCTGACACGTGATGCAGGTGAACAGCGCCCATCGCCACTAGAGGGGAAGCCCCTGCACTTGTTAGATGTTGCAGATTGAGTAGCACCGATTTTCCCATCCCCCGATTCAATTCACTTCAAGGAGCCCACCATGGCCGGATTTCCCAAGATACTTCATACCGAAGAAGGTATGCGTGACGGTTTGCAAATAGAGAATGCCAATATTCCCATCGCTGCAAAGATTCGTCTGCTCAATGCGTTGTCCGAAACGGGGCTGCGCGAGATCAACGTCGGTTCTTTTGTCAGCCCGAAATACACGCCGCAAATGGCCAAGGTGGACGAGCTCATGCAAGGCTTCACACCGAAACCCGGCGTGAAATATACCTATACCGCTTTGAATGACAGAGGTAACGAGCGTGCGAAGGAGTACACCCCGCCGCTCAGCCCCAAGGTGAGTGAGCTGTGGACACGCGTCGATATGTGCGATGTGTTTGCGCAACGTAATACCAATCGCACGCAGGCGCAGCAGATGGCGGTGTGGCCAAAGACCATCGAGAAGGCTGTGGCGAAGGGCGTGACCGAAGGCGGCATGTCCATCAGCAACGTGTGGGGCTCTAACTGGATTGGTGAAGCGACTTTTGAACAGCACATGTTGATGTTCGACAAAATGTACCGGATGTGGGATGAAGCCGGGATCAAGGTCACCAAGATCGGCATGGCTGATGCCACCAGCTGGTGCATGCCGCATCAGGTTGAGCGCACCGTGGCAGGCATCAAGGAGCGCTGGCCCTCGATTAAAGATTTCAACTTGCATTTGCACAATGGCCGCGGCGTCGGGCTGGCGTCCATCTATGCCGCGATGAGGCATTTTGATGGCAATGACACTATGCGTCTGCAAACCACCATCGGCGGTATGGCCGGTTGCCCGTATTGCGGCAATGGCCGCGCTGCCATGATGATCGCCACCGAAGACGTGATGCATATGTTCGAAGAGATGGGTATCGACACTGGCGTCGATCTCTACAAACTGATTGAGGCAGTGTGGCTTGCCGAAGAAGTTGTCGGGCACTCGCTCTACGGCTTTGTTTCCAAGGCCGGCCCGCGGCCGCATTTTGACAAGCTGTACGCGATGGACATGCCGCACATTGAAACGCTGGAGCAGGCAAAGCATTTCATCAAAGGCCCGAAAGCCTATGAAGGCGCGCACTCACCATGGCAGGAGCCAATCACCAGCTTCATGCGCCCTGAAGCGCCGGGCTACAAAGAGAAGCTGGCCAAGGCTGCGGCTGCACCGCAGCTCAAGGCCGTCGGCTAATGGCGTAGCGGGATAGTTGCAAACGCCAGCGGCGCATCTTCGGATGCGCCGCTTTTTTTACGCGATCAAACCGTCAGTGTGTCGATCAGCGCTTTGGCGGTTGTCATATTTTCCAGATTTTCCAGCGCTGCGATGGATTTCTCAAGTCGATCGCCCTTCAATACGCGCGATGCGCAGCTGCGGTACTTGCCCAGCAATTGGTCGCGGCTCATGGGATTGCCGGGGCTGCCGAGCACCTTATCCACCTGCTTGGTCAATTTGCGGCCATCCTTCAGGGTGATGGTGACTGGCGATTTGCGGCGCGATGCGGCGTCATCCGGCCATTCGGTGTGCGTATTGATCTGCACTTTGTCGAGCGAGGCGCGCATGCCCGGCGCGTTGCAGTAGGCGTCGGAAAATGAATCCAGATCAACGCGGCCATCGAGCAGCATCGCCGCCAGCACGTAATCGAGTGAGAACTTGCCGCGAAAGCCCTGTGTGGGCTTGTGGAAACGAACGGTGCACAGCAGATCGGGATGCACATCGACTTCGAGTTTTGCCACGTCGTTGAACTTGATGCCGTGCTCTTCAAGCAAACCGCGCGCGGCATCGAGTGCACGCAGGTTGCCACCGCAGCACGGATAGTTCTTTACGGTGAGGCCGGGATCAACAATCGACCAGTGCGTGCCCAGACCTTCGGCTACCTTGCCGAGGTTGTAATTACCCGGTCCGTGGAACGCCGAGAAAAAGCCATAGTCGCCATCGATACCGTCCGGATCGGCGAAATAGCCCTTCTTTGCGAGCAGCACTGAGCTTACGCCGGCGCGTGCGGCGTTGCCGGCGTGTATGCCTTTACCCCAGGTGCCGAAATGTTGTGTGAGGCCGCCTGCATTGGCCGCAGCAAGGCCGATGGCGACGGCCATCTGTGACGGGTTCAGCTTGACGATGCTGCCCGCTGCCGCCGCTGCTGCGGAACAACCGTAAAGTGATGTCGGATGAAAACCGCGTTTACGCAATACCGGTTCATGCTGACGACCGGAGAGTGACAGGCGTTCGAACACTTCCAGCCCCACGCACACCGCGTTGACCAGATCCGCACCACTGGCGCCGGACTCTTCGGCAAACGCCAGTGCGCCCGGCAGTATGCAAGCGGTAGGGTGTGAAAATCCGGTGTCGTCGTAATCGAGCAGATGCGATAGCGCGCCATTGGCCCACGCAGAAGCTACCGCGCTGGTACGCAGATTGCTGCCGAGGACGCGCGCCAATGGCGCGCCACCTTCTTCACGCGTGATATCGAGGATGATGCGTCCCGCTGGTTCTGCGGTCGCGGCCAGC
This sequence comes from Betaproteobacteria bacterium, assembly GCA_947486575.1. Classification (GTDB taxonomy): domain Bacteria; phylum Pseudomonadota; class Gammaproteobacteria; order Burkholderiales; family SG8-41; genus UBA5216. Next base: position 37,648 of record CANKUB010000025.1, read on the forward strand.
CCCACGCCAGCGCAATCAAGGATGTGCCGCTTGGTGGCAGCGATAGCCTCGGCACTGAGGTCGGTGATGCGCGTTTTGCTGGCAAATTCGGAAAGTATGGTTGTGGCACCCACGTGTGTTTCTCCCTGTGTTAAATGATGAATTTTACCCAAGTCACTGCGAAGTGATATTGGCGTCCTTGATAATTTTCGCGTATTTGATGACATCCGCACGCAGTAGTTTGGCGGTTTGTTCCGGGTTGTTGAAAAACGGCGAGAAGCCCTGTACCTCCAGCTTGTCTTTGGTGCCGGGCGCGGCCAGCAACGTCGAAATTTCAGCGGCTACTTTGTCGAGTATGGCCTTCGGCACTCCCGTTGGCGCGCCGATGCCTTGCCATGAGGTCAATTCTACGCCGGGCAGTCCCGCTTCGGTGAACGTTGGCACCTGCGGCAACGCGGCGATGCGTGAGGATCCTGAAATGGCGATAGCCCGCAGGCGGCCATTCTTGATTTGCCCGACAACGTTGATCGGCGGGGACATCATGAATTGCACCTGACCGCCGATCACATCGGTTACCGCTGGCCCACCGCCTTTGTACGGAACGTGCTGGGTTTTAATGCCAGCAATGTTGTTGAGCAACTCCGGCGCGAGATGGGTAGAGCCCCCCGCGCTCGATGAGGCAAAATTGAGTTGGCCCGGTTTGGCTTTGGCCAGCGCAATAAACTCCTTAAGATTGCTGGCAGGCAACGACAGCGTGACCACCAGCAGATTTTCATAACTGGAAACTGTGGCAACGGGCGCAATGTCTTTCAGCGCGTCATAGGGCGTCTTGGTGAGCGTGTGATTACCGGGCAGCGCGCTGCCGATGTACAGCAGCGTGTATCCATCTGGCGTTGCCTTCACGGCGAGATGAGTGCCGATGATCGTGTTGGCACCGGGCCGGTTGTCGATAATCACCTGCTGGCCCCAGGCTTCGGTCAGGCGCTGGCCGACCAGGCGTGAGGTAAACGTTGTGCTGCCACCCGGCGCGTAGGGCACGATAATGCGTATGGCTTTGTTGGGATAATCCTGCTGCATCTGTTGAGCCAGGCACGCACTGGCGATGCTGATCAATACGGCGCAGCCGCATACGCGCAATCCAGCGGCAGAATCCACAAAATACGGTTTGGGCTTCACGGGGCGCGCTCCCCTCAGTTGATTTTAATATTGGCGGCTTTAATGACCTTCAGATACAGGGTCATTTCCGTCTTGATCATAGCGCCGAATTGCTCAGGCGTCGAAATCATGGGCGTTGTACCCAACGTGTCGAGCTTTTCCTTCACACTGGGCATTGCCAGCATGGCGCCTATTTCTGTGGATAGCTTGTCGATGATCGCTTTAGGCGTGCCTGCGGGTGCGGTGACGCCGTTCCAGGTTTTTTCGTCGAAGGTTGGCAGTCCGGCTTCAGCAAAGGTGGGCATTTGCGGCAGCGCGGTCAGCCGTGATTTGCCGGTGACGGCGATGGCTTTGAGTTTGCCACTCTGCACAGACGGAAATATATTGAGCGGCACGGAATAGAACATCTGCACGTGCCCGCCAATCAGATCAATGACGGCTGGCCCGCCGCCCTTGTAGGGAACATGCTGCGTTTTGACGCCCGCGATCATGTTGAACACTTCGCCCGCGAAATGCGATGTACCACCGGTGCCGGCAGACGCGAAGTTGAGCTGCCCCGGCTTCGATTTCGCCAGAGCGATGACTTCCTGCACCGTGCTGGCCGGCACGCCCGGATGCAACACCAGCACTTGCGGCGCGACGCCGATGGTGGCAACCGGCGCGAAATCCCTGATCGGATCGTACGGTGTCTTCATCAAACTGGATAGTATCGAATGCGTAACGGGGGTGAGCAGTATCGTGTAACCGTCCGGCGGAGACTTCGTCAGGAGTTCGGTACCGATCACCGTGTTGCCACCGGGCCGGTTGTCGATAATCACATTCTGGCCCCAGCGTTCAGTCAGGTGCTGGCCAACGAGGCGGGCCATGGCAGTGGTGCTGCCGCCGGGGGCGTAAGGCGTGATAAAACGGATCGGACGGCTCGGATAGTTCAGTTGGGCAGCAGCACTGCCAGCGAGCGTCAGCAGCATGCCTGCGGCCAGTATTTGCATAGACCCGTTACACAACTTGAGCATGAATCCTCCGATTGCTTGCATTTGTTTGCATTGCCCGTCAGGAAACACCGGTTTCGTGCTGGCATAGATTCGCCCACTTATCTGTAGTGCTCAGTCAGCTTTGATGTTCGCCGCTCTAATGACTTCGCCGAAGCGTATGGTATCTGCTCTGAGAAGTGCGGCGAACTGCTCCGGCGTGGTACTGAAAGGCATCATCCCCAGACTGGACAGACTCTCGATGGTATCGGGCATGGCCAGGATTTTGGTGATCTCAATCGCTAACTTGTCGATGATCGATTTGGGTGTGGCGAGCGGCGCAAGGATTCCGTGCCACGATTTTACGTGGAAGTCTGTCAGACCAGACTCTGCAAAGGTGGGTACATTGGGCAGCGCGCGCATGCGCCGTTCTCCGGTGACGGCAATGGCCTTGAGTTTGCCGCCTTGCACGTAAGGTACGATACTGCTGGGGCTGTTGAAAAACATCTGCACCTGGCCCGCCATCAGATCGATGACAGCCGGCCCCCCCCCTTTGTAGGGCACGTGCTGCATTTTGATGCCGGTACGCATGGCGAGCATTTCTGCAGACAGGTGATTGCCGCTGCCCTTGGCCGATGAGGCGTAATTGAGTTGACCCGGTTTAGCTTTCGCCAATGCGATGAATTCCTTCAGGGTGTTGGCCGGCAGGGCGGGATGAACCACCAGCACGTAATCGCTGCTATCGATGGTGGTTACCGCAGCGAAGTCGTTGACCGCGTCGTACGGTGTGGGCATCAGTAAGGGTGTAATGATATGGGTGCTGGATGTTGCCATGATGGTGTAGCCATCAGGCGGTGACTTGAGCAAGATCGTGGAGCCAATGATGGTACTCGCGCCGGCGCGATTGTCCATGATCGTCAGTACACCGAGCGTATCGGTCAATTTTTTACCGACAATCCGTCCCAGAATGTCGTTACTTGCGCCAGGTGGGAATGGGATGATGATGCGGATAGGCTTGCTGGGATAAGCCTGCTGCGCAGCGCCGGGACCCGCCAGTGTGATCAGTAAACCAAGGGTCAACAGTTGCAAAGCAGTCACAGGTGTTTTCATCATCGCTTCTCCATCGATTGATGTTGTGCGGGCAAACAGGTGCATATCACTGAAATCGCTATAACGCACCAGCCCTTGGCAAGTTAATCGGACATCGGTCTCGTGCACTGGCCCCGCCAGTATGCTTGCGGAAAGTCAGTCGCTCAGCGTTGCCGGATGTTTATAAAATATTCAATAAAATCAATTACTTATATAAATTATGATGCTACGTTTCGCGGGGAAAAATAGGCCCCGCACTGCGGCTGTATAGCCGCACTCGCCAGCCGAGTATCAGCACTTCGGCCATGAATGCACAGCCAACCGCTGCGACGCCCACCGCTGCGCCGTTGAGGTCCGGTTTGAAGAGGGTGACGCTGCCCACGGCGACAACTACCAGTAGCCGGATCACGGCACTGCCCGCGATCACCTGCGTTTTGCGCATGGCGGAAAGCAGGCCGCGAAACAGCGACGAGTAGCCCCACACAATCACCACCAGCAGCAGCATCTGCACACCTGGCGCAGCGTAGCTGCTGAGTGTTGCAGGCAGTCCCATGATGCCGTTGAGGATGAGCTCACGCAGGGGCGTATAGAACAGGATGAGTACCAGCACTGAGTAGGCAATCGCCAGCCGATGGGCGAATATCAGCATCACTCGCATATCTGCTCGATTGCGCACCAGCGCCTGCGCCGTTTGCACCAGGTTGCGCAGGGGTGAGGCGACGAGTGAATTGAGCGCGTTGACTACGCCAAACGCAGCCAGTGCTAGATCAGGGTTTGCCAGTCTGCCCAGAAAGAGATTGATGACGAATGTGACACCGTTTTCGGTGATCTGGGTAATCATCAGTGGCCACGAAAAATTCCACATCTGGCGGTATGAGGCCTGCTCGCCGCCGGTGGCGGTAAGCTGGGCATAGAACTGTCGGCTCACCCAGTACATGTACAGGCTTTCGACGGCCATGCAGCCGACCAGCGATGCTGCGCCTGCCACCGCGCCTTCCATCCAGAATGGCAGCACCATCAGCATCAATGCCTGTGAGATCAGCCGCACCAGGGTCGAGTGAGAAATCAGCAGGGTGCGCCGATGCATCATGCACAAAGACGTTGCGAGATTTCGCACCTGGTTAGGAATGATCCACAGGCCCATGACGGCCGAGGATAGCTTGGCGAGGCGCGTGACTTCGGGGCTTGCGCCCATCAATTGGCTGAAGACCCAGTCGCCGATTGAAGTCAGCGCGACGGTTTCAATCAGCAGGAACGGCACGATGCAGATGAAGAAATAAAAGCGCGCGATACGCCAGAATGAACGCTTGTCGGTGATGTAGGACATGCCGGCCTGCGTGGCGACACTCATGATGCCGCTGAAGGTGGTGTTGAAGGCAAATGCGATGCTGAATGCCGCCAGCGTGGTGGTCGGGTCACCCAGCCGCGCGAGAAAGCCATGTACGAGCGAATGCGAAAGCTGATGCAGCTCGGTGGTCAGTATCAGCGGTACAAAAAACAGTACAGCAGTACGTACGGTCAGTGCCGCATGGGCTTGCATGAATTTCCGGCAGGTTCTAGCGACACGGGTTGGACGTGGATAGCGATACTTCGCAGTTCATGCATGATATTACGGGTTCTTATAATGGACTTGCAATAGATGCCATCGAATCTAACAGCATAGCGCACCAGCCACGATCAAGAAAGTGTGTTGTAGTGGCGCGCAGGCTGCGCGGGATTTGTTATGCTGCTCGTGCTAGTGGCGATCAATAACTATTCAACGGAGGAGAGCCATGCAACAGCGTTCCCTGATAAAGCCGGTGGTGATGGCTTTTATACTTTTACTATCGATGCAGGCGTTGGCGCAAAAGGCGGGTGGCGTATTGCGGCGTGCGAACGACGAAAACCCGCCCAGCGCTTCTTTGCATGAAGAAGGTTCAAACATCGTCACCACACCGTTTGTGCCGGTGTTCAATAATCTGGTCACCTTTGATTCCACCAAGAGCATCAGCAAGCCCGATGCGCTGGTGCCCGATCTCGCAACGAGCTGGTCGTGGAGCGCTGATAACAAGACACTGACCTTCAAGCTGCGCCGTGGCGTGAAATGGCATGATGGAAAACCGTTTTCAGCGGCAGACGTCAAATGCACGTGGGATACCGTAAGCGGCAAGCGGGACGGAGGTTGGCGCAAGAGTCCGCGCAAAGCGTGGTATGCAAACCTGCAGGAAATTGTCGTCGATGCGGACGATCAGGTGAGCTTCAAGCTGGGGCGACCGCAGCCGTCATTTTTAGGTTTTTTTGCGGCGGGCTGGTCAGTGGTGTATCCCTGTCATATCGATGGCAGACAGATGCGGCAGAAGCCAATTGGTACCGGCCCGTTCATGGTGAGCTCCTTTGAGCCAGGCAAGATGATTCGTCTGGTGAAAAACCCCAATTACTTCAAACCGGGGCGGCCTTATCTCGACGGGATTGATATGCCGATCATTTCGTCACCCAGTACCCGCAATCTGGCCTTCGTCGCCGGTGATACCGATATTTACACACCGAGCGCGACGCTATTGGCCGAAGTCAAGGCGAAGCGTGCCGATGCCATTTGCGAGGTGGGATTGAGTTATGCCTACACGCAACTGATCATCAATCGTACTGTGGCGCCATTCAACGACGTGCGCGTGCGGCGCGCGATGGCGCTGGCGGTAGACCGCGAGGCAGTCATTAAGGTCAAGGGAGCAGGGCTGGACCGGCTGGGAGGCGAATTGATGCCGCCGCCGGAAGGTGCCTGGGGACTGGATAAGGCAGAACTTGCGGCGATTCCTGGCTACGGCGCAGACATTGAGAAGCGACGCGAAGAGGCACGCAAGCTGATGCGCGAGGCGGGCTACGGCCCGGACAAGCCGCTGAATCTGGTACTCAGTACGCGTGATGTGGCGCGCTACCGCGACACCTCAGTATTGATCCTCGATCATCTTGCCAAAATCTATGTCAAGGGTGAGATGAAAACCATAGACACGGCGATCTGGACCAATATGGTTGCCAAGCGTAACTACACTGTAGCCGTGCGCTCGCGCGGGCAGGCAATTGATGATCCCGACGTGTCATTCTACGAAAGTTTTTCATGTACTTCGCTGAGTAACGTGGATGGTTATTGCAACAAGGATATGGAGGCGCTGTTCGAAAAACAGTCAGCCATGGTCGATCAGAATGAGCGCAAGAAACTAGTCAAGGAGATCGACAGGCAAATGCAGATGGATGTGGTGCGACCGACAATTACGTTCGCTGCTCTTCCGTATTGCCGTCGCCCCTACGTAAAAGGCTATGTGCCGAGCCTGAACAACCAATATAGCAACCTTCGCATGGAAGACGTGTGGCTCGACAAATAGGCCCCTTGTCTCAGGTCTTGCCGGCGTGGGTTCTGCATACACGCCTGATTGGTGCTATCGATATTTGTGTGCCCGTGGATTACCCCGGTGGGTGATCCTGCCGCCACGCCCAGGTAATCACCCATTCATTGCCTTCGCCTTCGATGCACACGGCGGTGCCATTGCCAGGCTTGAACTCGACCACTTTGCAGGCCTCGTTGCCGCACACCAGCTGCGAGGCTGTGCGCAGCAGATAATCCACGTGACCGCACATCATAATGTCGCCGCCTGCTGCGGCGATTTCCGCCAGGAACGGCGCCAGCGGATCGCCCGTGTTAACGGGATAGGCGGCCTTCACCGCCTTGCTTTGCATGCCCAGCCCCGCCGCAATACGCTGCGCAGTTTCAAGACTCCATTGTAATTCGCTGTGCAGCAGGCGCACGGGTGCGACGCCCAGTGCCTTGAAGCGCGCAGCCAGTCGTTCGCATTCGCGCTGGCCTTGCGGACTCAGGTGGCGCTGTGGGTCTTGGGCTGGCGTCAGCACGTCAGCGTGGTGCACCAGATATACTTTCATCGTTTATTTAAGTATTTGGTTTTAAAGGGATTTCAATACCCGCCTTTATCGGGCGCGCCCACCGGTACCAGTGGCGTCCAGCCGCTTAAACGTCCGATTTCTGCTTTGAAAAAACTGGCCATGCCACTGCGGTCGGTGCCGAGCATCACCATCTGAAAACCCTGATCGAGATAGCGCTGCGTGAATTTCGAGCTGGCAGTGTGCATGCCTGCAATTTTTTTGTGACGCTTGCAGCTTTCAAGAATCTTGTTGACTGTAGCCACGTGTATCGGCTCGTCATTGTCCATCACCGGTGCCAGGCCGAGTGCCAGTGCAAGATCGGTCGGCCCGATGTAGGCCGCATCCACGCCCGGTGTGGAAATAATTTCATCCATTTTCTCAATGCCTTCGGGCGTTTCGATCATCACCACGCAGGCCACTTCATCGTTCGCGTGCTTCTGGTAATCAGCGCCGGCATATTGCATCACGCGGTTGGGGCCGTTGCTGCGCATGCCCACCGGCGGATAGCGGCACGCAGCGACGGCACGTTCAGCTTCCGCGCGGTTGCTCACCATCGGCACGATTACGCCGTAAGCGCCTGCGTCCAGAACTTTCATGATCATTGACGGTTCGTTCCACGGCACGCGCACAAATGGCATGACGTTGGTGGTGGAAATCGCCGTGAGCATCGGCACTACATCAGAGTAGTCAATGCAGCCGTGCTGCATATCGACACACAGCCAGTCAAGTCCGGTATGGGCCATCACTTCAGCCGGAAAGCAGTGCGGTATGGATAGCCAGCCGCCAACAGCCGGTTTGCCTTCACGCCAGAGTTTTTTTACACGATTGATACGCATTTGGATTTTTCTCCCAGAAGTTATGTTGCGATTTAAGCCGGTATTCATTTTACAGCCTGAATGCGGGATTAGGGACGGCGGTGTTGTGTTGCGCACTACGTACCGCGCATGCCCACGTAAAGAAACTGACAGCTACGCCAGTTAGCCCTGGAAGTCATTGGATGGCGCAAGCAGATATTGGATTGGGCTCGGAATTGCGGTCTGAACAGAAATCCGAAGTCCGCAGGACTCCGCGCTGACGCCCGTGATCACGCGGCGATAGGCAAAAAAAATACCAACCGGAGAATCGGTTAGTATTTTCAATTGGGGCGGCGTCTACCGAATACTTGGTCTAACTATTTGAGTTAATGTGACTGTTTCTTTAGCGCATTACGAGGTTGCCCCCATAGCTGCCCCTGCCTTGTTGGCGTGATGCATTTCCCAAACATCGTATGGAACGGAGACCCAAAACGCACCCGCGCGTTTGCGCGCGTCGCCCAAATAAAGCTAATACTGTGCGGTACGGTCTTGTGCGCATTGCAGCCGCTGGTGGCTCCGGAGGCCGACACCCACAGCGGCCGATGAACCGACCGATAGCAACGACCGTTGTTCGGCCTGAGCCGCCATAGCCCATCTTTAACATGATTTCGTCATAAGTGGTCTTTTTGGGCGATTATTAAACTGTAAGTCATTGATTCTAAATAACTCACGTTTTTGAGTCGTTTTGTTGTGCCATAATATTTTTCGTGGCCCAGTCTCCCCCCTTGCTTTTCGCGTA
>CANKUB010000026.1 GCA_947486575.1 Betaproteobacteria bacterium
CAGGTGCGCGCGCGGCGCAAGGTGGCTGGAGGTGGACGCCTGATCACCAAAACCAAACGGCTTGCCGCGGATGTCAGCCAGGGTTTTCACCGGCCCGCCAGCGGTGGCTATCAGTATAGAGTTATAAGTGGGCGAGCCGCGCTCAACACCCACAGCGAACGGCTCGATCTCCGGTGCGCGCGACTTAGCGAGCACATACGAAAAGGGACCGAAGTAGGCCACTTCGATGCGGCCAAAGCGCATCGCTTCGATCATCGACGAGTAATCGGTGGTGACAATGATCTCGATGTTTTTCTTCAGCGTTTGTTCAAGATAAGTTTTCAGCGGCTGCGCGTTCTGGATCAGCGTGGCCGCATTTTCGTCGGGCAAAAGCGCCACACGCAGCGTTGCCGGGTCGCGGCCCTGCGCTAGCGTAGGCACCCAGGGTGCCCATGACGCCCAAATCAGTGGGGCGGTTAGTAATATTCTGCGTTTCATGTTCATGTCAGGACTCCAGCGCGTTGCAACGTGGACAGAGAAGACCAAGCGGGTAATTCATCAAAGGAAGCTACGGTGCTGGCGGCGCTCCCGTACAGTTCGTTCGCTTGCCTGACGGTCAATTCGCCAGGCGTGCCGTCGAACGTTATCGCGCCATTTTTCAGACCGATGATGCGGTCAGCAAAGCGTCGGGCAAAATCGACCTGATGCAAGCTCACCACAGCGGTCAGCCCGTCGCTTTTGCAGATGCTGTGTATCAGCCTCAACAGATGTTCAGCCGTCGCCGGATCCAGGCTCGCCACCGGTTCATCGGCCAGCAGCATGCGCGGTGCCTGCACCAACGCGCGCGCCACGCCCACACGTTGTTGCTGACCGCCGGACAACTGATCGGCGCGCTGCAAAGCCCGATCCAGCAAGCCCACACGCTCAATGGCCGCGAGCGCCAGCTCCTTTTCATGGCGCGACCAGGGCGCCAGCGTGGCCCAACTGCTGTGATAGCCCAGCCGCCCCATCAGTACGTTGTGCAGCACACTCTGCCGCCCGATCAGATGATGCTGCTGAAACACCATGCCCGTCTGCCGGCGCTGACGTCGCAGCGCACCGCGCCCGGCCAGATCGCCAATGCCTTCGGCAAACACGCTGCCGGCCGTGGGCCTCACCAACCCATTCAGCGTACGCAACAACGTCGATTTACCGGCGCCGGATGCACCCAGCAACACCACAAAGGTGCCTTGGGCTATGGTCAGTGAAGTGCGCTTGAGCGCTTGAATGTGAACGCCACCCACCGCGTAAGTGACTTCAAGATTTCGGGTGTGAATAGCTGCGGCGGCAGCTTTGCGCGCACTGCCACCAACGTGAACAATGTCATTGGATGGGATTGGATCCGCATGGATCATACTTGTGCTCCTGATTGTAGCGCCGTCCGTTGACAGCAACGGGCGCCAGCGGACATCGATCCCGAAGCGGGTGACGGCCTTCCGCGCACAGTGGGTTTAGACAATGCGCTTGCCGCTGCGCCACACGGCAATCACACTGGGTGCGCCGTTCACCAGACGTACCCTGCAAAAGTCAGCGCGCTTATCGAGTGCAATCTCGCCGCGATCACTCAAACCCAAAGATCGCGCGGGATTCACGCTAATAGTTGCCACGGCCTGCGCCACGCTGAAGCCGCATTTTTCCACCAGAATAAACGCGGCACTCAGCAGGCTTGATGGCACGTAGTCTGACGACAAAACGTCCAGCAATCCCTCGCGCGCCAGCGCGGCGGCGGCAATGTTGCCGGAGTGCGAGCCGCCGCGCACCACGTTCGGCGCGCCCATCACAATGCCGAGCGAATTTTCACGCGCAGCGCGTGCTGCTTCGAGTGTTGTGGGGAACTCGGACACCGCTATGCCAGCGTCACGCGCCTCAGTCACATGGGCAGGCGTGGTGTCGTCGTGGCTCGCCAAAGGAATGTTGTGGCTGCGCGCGTGTTCCACGAAAAAGCGCCGATGCGGTTCGGCGTACTGTTCCTGCAAGGACTTGGACTCCGCCACCACGTGATCAAATTTTTCGTCGCTCCAGCCTTTTTTGCCGGTGTAGTAGACGCGCGCCTGCTCGACGTTGGTCCATTGCCGCTGGCCCGGTGTGTGATCCATCAGAGACAGTAACTGCACGCGCGGGTTCTTGAGGAAAGGTTCGAAGAGACGCACGGCGTTCGGCGCGGGCAGTTCACAGCGCACGTGCAAACGGTGCTCCGCGCGCAGCAGATCGGCCTTTTCCGCTTCGTCAAAACAGCACAGCAGACCTGACATATCCTTGCCGCGCAGCGCGGCTTCGTCCACGTCACCCACGCCCAGCGCGTCGTATACCGTGGTGATGCCCGCCGCCGCAATTTCGGCGTCGTGGGCGAGCAGCGCAGGGAATTCCGGCCAGCTCACCTTCGGACGTGGCATCAAGTGCTTTTCGAGGTTGTCAGTGTGCAGTTCGATAAAACCCGGCAGCAGATAGTCGCCGCCCCAGTCTTCCGCGCCCGCCAGCCGCAACACACCTTCATCCAGCCCGGCGATTCTGTCGCAGCGCACATGCAAGTTGCCGGTAAAATCGCGCTCGCTTGTGACGATACGGGCATTGGTGATATTCATAAAGGCACTCCTGCAGGACGCAACTGAAAAATGCGCGTGGCGACTGCCGAGCGCACTGCGTGATCGTGAAATATGCCCACCAGCAGCGCGCCGCGCCGCAGCGCTTCACGCACCAGCTCGACGACCGCATTGCGATTGGCCTCATCGAGCGCAGCGGTGGGTTCGTCGAGCAGCAGCACCGCCGGTTGCGGCGCGAAGGCGCGCGCAATGTTAATGCGCTGCTGTTCGCCGCCGGAGAATGTCGCGGGCGGCAGATGCCACAGGCGCGGCGCGATGTTCAGGCGTTCGAACAGCGCCTGCGCCATTACGCGCGCTTTGTCAGGTTCAGTACCGGTGGCGAGTAGCGGTGCCATCACGATGTCGATGGCGGGCACGCGCGGAATCGCCCGCAGGAATTGGCTGACATAACCCATCGTATGGCGGCGCACATCGAGGATTTCGCGCGGGTGCGCACGGGCCATATCCACCCACCCGTCGCGGTGCCGCACCCGTACGCTGCCGGCCTGTGCGCGATAGTTGGCATACAGGCATTTCAGCAAGGTGCTTTTGCCCGCACCGGAGCTGCCTACAATGGCCACGCATTCGCCACCGCTTGCGGCCAGCGACACAGCTTCCAGTACCGGAATGTTCACCCCACCTTGCGTGTGAAGGATGAAGTATTTACTTAAATTATTGATTTCAATAATATTTTTCATAAGCTTTTGATGCAGAAACCTTAGGCAGGCAAGGCCGACGACACCAGCAGTTGGGTATACGGATGCTGCGGATCATCGAGTACCTGGTCAGTGAGACCTGCCTCGACCACGCGACCCGCGTTCATCACCAGCGTGCGGTGCGCCAGCAGGCGCGCCACCGCCAGATCGTGCGTGACGATGACCGCTGCCAGGCCCAGATCACAGGCCAGGCCGCGCAACAGATCGAGCAACCGGGCCTGCACCGAAACATCCAGCCCGGCGGTGGGTTCATCCATGAATACCAGCCGAGGCCGTGACACCAGATTGCGCGCGATCTGCAGGCGCTGCTGCATGCCGCCGGAAAAGGCGGAAGGGGACTCGTCGATGCGCGCGGTGTCGAGTTCAACCTTGTTCATCCAGGCCGTGGCTTCCTCCCGAATGTTGCCATAGTGCCGCGCGCCGATGGCCATCAGCCGTTCACCAATGTTGGCGCCCGCGCTGACATCGGCACGCAGGCCGTCGCGCGGGTTCTGGTGCACAAAACCCCAGTCGGTGCGCGTCAGCCATCGCCGCGCCGATTCGGAGATGGCCCACACGTCCACCGTCTCCGATGCGCGCGTCTGAAACAACACCTGCCCGGTGTCCGGCCGCAACTGTCCGGAGATGCAGCGCAGCAGCGTGGTTTTGCCGGAACCGGATTCACCCACCACAGCCAGCACTTCGCCGGGAAACAAATCAAAGCTGATGTCCACGCACGCCGCGCGCTGGCCATAGCGGTAGCCGAGATTCTGAATTTCGAGCAGCGGAGTCTCCGTCATCATTTCATGCCACCGCGGGCTGCTGCTTTTCGCGCCGCGCCAGACAGTAATCGCTGTCGGAACACACAAACATGCGTTTGCCCCGGTCGTCCATGATCACCTCATCCAGAAAGCTGTCCGTAGCCCCGCACAACTCGCAGGCATGTTCCCAGCGCTGGGTCTCAAATGGATGGTCTTCAAAATCCAGGCTGCGCACAGCGGTGTACGGCGGCACGGCGTAGATGCGTTTTTCGCGTCCCGCGCCGAAAAGCTGCAGCGCCGGATTCATGTGCATTTTCGGGTTGTCGAATTTGGGTATCGGCGATGGGCGCATGAGGTAGCGCTCATTGACAATCACCGGATAATCATAGGTCGCAGCAATGTGGCCGTGATGTGCGATGTCTTCGTAAAGCTTGACGTGCATCGCGCCGTACTCGCCCAGCGCGTGCATCTTGCGCGTTTCGGCTTCGCGCGGCTCCAGCCAGCGCAACATCTCCGGTATTGGCACTTGATAAACAATGATCTGCCCATCGCGCAACGGTGTTTCCGGTATGCGGTGGCGCGTCTGGATAATTGTTGCTTCGCCCGTGCGCTCTGTGGTCTTGACGCCTGTGGTGCGCGCAAAAAAACGCCTGATATTGACCGCGTTGGTGGTGTCGTCCGAACCCTGATCAATGACTTTGAGCACATCGTCCGGGCCAATGATCGCAGCGGTGACCTGTATGCCACCGGTGCCCCAGCCATAGGGCAGCGGCATCTCGCGGCTCCCAAACGGCACCTGGTAACCCGGAATGGCGATAGCCTTGAGGATGGCACGGCGGATCATGCGCTTGGTGTGTTCGTCGAGATAGGCGAAGTTGTAGCCTTCCATGGTGTCCGCAGCCGACGTACTTATTCTCATGCAGCCTCCGCCGTGTCTGTGGATTTTGGTTGAGCAGCCGCATACCTCGCACGCAGCTTGCGCACAAGCTCCAGCTCCGACTGAAAATCAACGTAGTGCGGCAGTTTCAGATGCTGCACAAAGCCGGAGGCTTCAACGTTATCGCTGTGATACAGCACGAATTCCTGCATCTGCGCGGGCGCGGTCACCGCTTCGCCGAGTTCTTCCGCACGCAGACTGCGATCCACCAGCGCCATCGCCATCGCCTTGCGTTCGCACGCACCGAACACAAGACCATAGCCCCGCGTGAATTGCGGCGGCTGTGTGGCACTGCCTGCAAACTGATTCACCATCTGGCATTCAGTGACGGCAATTTCACCGATCTCGATGGCAAACCCGAGTTCTTCAGGCACCACTTCCACGCTCACCGTGCCTTGCCGGATTTCACCGGCAAACGGATGCGTATTGGCGTAGCCGCGTTGCGTGGAGTACCCCAGCGCCAGCAGGAAACCTTCATCGCCACGCGCCAGATTTTGCAACCGCAGTGCGCGATTCGCAGGAAATTCCAGCGGCTCGCGCGTGAGATCGCGCGGTGCAGGATCGTCGGCTGCCGGTGTTTCCGCCGCGAGCAGACCTTCGCTGCCCATGATCTCGGTGATGCGCGGCGCGGCGGGCAAGGCGCTCGCTGCCACAGCAGCAGACGCCACCGTTCCGCCTGCGGCCAACTGAAAATCCAGCAGCCGCTGGGTGTAATCGTAAGTTGCGCCCAGCACTTGCCCACCGGGCACATCCTTGTAGGTCGCGGAAATACGCCGCTGCAAGCGCATGGCCCCGGTGTCGATGGGCAGCGACACGCCCAGCCGCGGCAATGTGGTGCGATAGGCGCGCAGCAGAAACACCGCTTCGATCACGTCGCCCTGCGCCTGCTTGATGGCGAGGGCGGCCAATTCCGGATCGTAGAGCGAGCCTTCCGCCATTACGCGATCAACCGCAAGGCCGAGTTGCCCGCGTATCTGTGCCAGCGTCAGTTCCGGCGCGCGTGTATCGCCGCGCCGCTGCTCCGCCAGCAGACGCCACGAATTGAGGATGGCCTGCTCGCCTCCTTTGACGGCTACGTACATGTCAACACGACACGCGGGTGGTACGCGGCAGGGCCGCAATGCGTTCACCCCAGATGAAAACGATGTCGACACCGCACGGAAATGCCGCACGGCTGGCCTGCAATTCGCGCCAATACGTAGCAGATACGCCCGCCACATCCAGGTAGATGGCATCGCGCACACCAGGGCCGCTAAGCCGCACGCCACTGGCATTGGAGAGGCTTTCCACCTGGATCATCAGCGTGGTGGAGCGGTCGGGATATTCTGGTTCGCCCGCGTTAAAAGTGTTTACGGCGGGCATCGTCAGCGTGTTGGTGATCAAGGCAAACGACGCCTGCGTCGCTTCCGGCGTCATTGGGCAGCCACAGTGAAAGCGCAGATAGTCGGCGACGCTGGCGTGGCTCGTTTGCAGCCACAGCGGTGTTTCGAAATCAAGCAGCGTGAGACACATTGCCGCCGCCGCCGGCATCAATTGTGTCGGCGCAGGCGGGCGCGCATTAACACGGCGAATTTCGCCGGGATGCGCCATGGCATCGGCCAGCGCGCGAAACACCTTGATGCTGTCGAACACCCGCTGCTCAAAGCCTGGCGCCAATGGAGTTGCAGTTGCAGTATCCATCAGGGTTCCTCGCCTGTATTGCCGGGCGTTTGCGCTTCGCGCGCCAGCGTATAGAACTCGACTTTAGTTGCCGCCGCCTTGCGTGCAGCCGCATCACGGCGTGCCGCCTGCGCTGCCGCGAGCGGTTCGATCACGTGTGTGTGGATGCGCTCGCAGCTGGCGGGCTCCTGCAAAAGGGCATCGAGACGCGCCGCCAGCTCGGCATGGCGCACATTGCGGCCCTGTACATACGCCACACCTATGGTGCTGCCCACCGCGCCGCCATTAGCGCTAAGATGACTATCTCTCTGCAGCCGCAGCGCGCAGCGCGTCACTGGCACTTCGCCCAGATTGAATTGCACGCCGGTGCCACCCGCACGTCCGCGCACCATGATCAAGCCGGTTTCGGGCGAACGCAGCCATTGCCATTGCGCGCAGGTCAGTTCAGTCAGTACATTCAGCGGGCTGCAGGCGGTTTCAAGGACGTTGATATCGGCTTGCGCCAGAATCGACATCCATCGTTTGCGCCGGGAAACTACACTTGGGTTCTCAGAATTCAAGAATATCGCCGCCGGTTGAAGAAGCGGCCAATCTACGCCCCTCGCATTAAAGTTTTGTGACAGTGCAGAGGACTTGACCGTGCATCTGCACGTTGCTGTATCGACACGCCGATCGCAATCGTCATGACCACGTAACATGTGGTGGGTATGCTTCGCACAAATAATTACCCGTCAATTCATATGGTTGCAATTGCACACGGCCACCCGCCCGCGAACCCATCCACTCACGCCAATAGCTTGACGCGGCGCGAGGATTATTCCCACACCGGACGCTATGCGATTTATTACGCGCCGCACCACGACAGCGCATGGTGGCGCTTCGGAAGCGCCTGGCTGGGGCGTGATGCAATCACCAACGCCGCAATCGCACGCCATGTGCCGCCCGCGCTTGCAGCGTCTACACCTGACGTCAGTTACCTGGCGCGTATCACTGCCGCACCGCGCCGTTATGGATTTCATGCCACGCTCAAAGCGCCGTTCCGCCTGAAGGCAGGCTACACCGCGCGCGATGTCTATCTGCAGGCAGACGATCTCGCCCAGTCGCTGATGGCTGCCGCGTTGCCGCCCGTGCAGTTGTGCGTGATCGACGGCTTTGTGGCACTGAGCTTTCCGCGCGAGGGTAGCGACGGTCTGCTGAACGTGCCGGCAGTCAATGCGCTGGCGGCGCAATGCGTATCAGCCTTTGACAATCTGCGGGCGCGTCCCGATGCGAAGGAACTTGCCCGCCGTCACGCCGTCGGCCTGACACCACGCCAGGGGAATCTGCTGGCGGAGTGGGGCTATCCGTATGTGTTCCAGGAATTCCGTTTTCACATGACGCTGACCAACCACTTGTCGGCCAACGAACAGCAGTCCGTCATCGATGCACTCGCCCCCGCCATAGCTGAGTTGAACGCGCAGCCGCTGACGCTGGACGCACTGGCGATCTACTATCAAGCGGAGCCAAATGCGCCATTTGTGGTCACCCGCCGCTATGGCTTTGACGGTAGCGTGGATATTTACCGTGCTGAAGTCTGACGCGGATATTCGCGGGCGGCTGATTTACGTGGTCGGGCCATCGGGCGCGGGCAAAAACAGCGTTATCGCGGCAGCACAAAAATTTGTTAATAAAAACAATAACTTATACTTTTCATTGCGCTATGTGACGCGCCCGACACTGGATGCGGACGGTGGCAACGACGGCGATCTACCCATCACTGCAACCGCGTTTGCACAGTACCGACTCAGCGGCCTTTTCGCACTGGATTGGCAGGCGCATGGTTTCAGTTACGGTATCGGTGCCGAAATCAACACAGCGCTGCATGCCGGGAAAACCGTGGTGATCAATGGCTCGCGTGCTTATACCAAAACAGCGCTGGCGAAATATCCGACGATGATCGTGATACAGATTCAGGTGCCACTGGACGTGGCGCAGGCACGGCTCACGGCACGTGCGCGCGAAGACACTGCGGCCATCGACGCGCGTGTGCAGCGCGCACCGCCTTTCACGGTACCTGAAGGTCAACTCATCACCATCGACAACAGCGGGCCGCTGGAGGCTGCGGCACAGGCGCTCACAGAAGTGTTACTCGGCAGCAACAGTGTTCCGCTGGTTCGCAGTGACACCGCCCTGGTCTGACGGTTGTGTGGCAATGGCAAAGCTGATGCCATGCTGCTGAAACCCCAGTGATTCATAAAACCGATGTGCGTCCACACGCTTGATATTGGACGATAGCGCCAGTTTGTAACAGCCCGCGGCGGTGGCAAGACGCATCGCCTCCTGAATCATCGCGCGGCCCAGCCCTTGGCCTCGGCGTCTCGCAGTCACCACGACACCGTCCAGCAAAGCCTCGCGTGCGCCGCCATGCACCAGCGCTTCGAAAATCAACAGTGAAAAAGTTGCCGCTAGCGTATCACCATCGAACGCGAGATAGCAGCGGTAATCCGGGTAGCGTGCCATTTCGCGAAAAATCCGCTCGGCACGAGACACAGGCATGGGCACTTCGTCCGCGTCCCCTGCGTCCATTTCGGCCAGCAGCTTCACCACCGCAGGCAGATCACCGCGCTTTGCTTCACGCACCAAGAGATTCACAGCACGCAGCGCGCCATAATTGTGGCGAAATGCGCAAGATCCGGCGTCGGCGCGCCCGGCGTCTTGGCGCGATCATCCCAGGTGCGCAGTCGCGCGGCATCACGCGCAAAGGGTTGCATGATGAAACGCCGCGCGTCTTCGGCGCTGAACGCGTTGCCCTGCAATGCGAGACTCGCTTTCGATGCCGAAGTCAACGCATCATAGTAGGCGGCATCCACCCGGCACAGGTAGCGTTTGGCGTCCACATGTAGCCGTATCGGTTCCAGCACCGCATCGCCGAACGACCGCTTCAACAAGTGCAGCGCGCGATACTGATGTTTGTCATCCGCACCCTGCTGTGTGGCGTCGTCACCGAGATCGTGCAACATATGCCCCAGATCATGCAGCATAGCGGCAACAATCAGTTCGTCCGGCGCCTGTTCCGATTCCGCCAGATGCGCGCATTGCAACGCGTGTTCAAGCTGGCTCACCGGTTCACCGCCATAGCGGTGCGCGCCCGATTCCTGCAGCAGATCCTTGATCGATTTAATCGTATCCATTTGCAAGCTTTCGTGAAATCAGATAAACGCCTTGCGTATACGTGCGGACATGACATCAATCAGACTCACGGTGACGACGATCATCAGCATCACCGCACAGGTCTGTGCATATTGAAAGCCGCGAATGATTTCCCACAGCACCACACCGATGCCGCCAGCGCCCACCATGCCGACGACTGCTGCGGAACGCACGTTCGATTCAAAACGGTACAAGATATATGAAATCCACAGGGGCAGCACCTGCGGGATCACGCCGTAAACAATCTCTTCCAGCACATGCGCCCCGGTAGAGCGTATGCCTTCCACCGGCTTGGGATCAATCGCCTCTACCGCCTCGGAAAAGAGCTTCGCCAGTATGCCGGTGGTGTGTATAAAAATCGCCAGCACGCCTGCGAACGGCCCCAGCCCCACTGCCACCACGAATAACATCGCGAACACCATTTCGTTGATGGCGCGGGCTGCATCCATCAAACGGCGCATCGGTTGGTGTATCCACCAGGGTGCAATATTGTTAGAACACAGCAACCCGCAGGGTATCGCAAGCACGATCGCCAGCGCCGTGCCCCAGATGGCGATGTGCAGCGTAATGATCAATTCTTTCAGGTAGACACGCCATTCCGTGAAATCCGGCGGGAAAAACCCGGCGGCGTAGGTGCTCATGTTCGCCGCATCGCGCACCAGCGCCAGCGGGCGCATATCCGCGCCCTGCCACGCCCACGCCAGTACCGCGCATGCAATACCCCACCCCAGCACCACAAATAGGGATTGCTTCGGCGCGGGGGGTATTTGCAGCGCAGGTGCAGCTGCGCGCGGCAACGTCGTCGTTGTCATACTGCTAAGAGCGGCTACTGTTTGGCTGCCAGCTGCGTATTCAGTTGCGCCAGCTTGCGGTTGATCTCGTCCAGTTTGGCTGCTTTATCAGCAGCACTCATGGCCGCATCGTTTTCAATCTTGGTTTTGTCCTTGAACAACTCAAGCTGGCGGATCGGGATCAACTGCCGGTCGTCAGAGGCTTTGAAACCTGCCGTGGTTAGCTTGAGCATGATGGCCTTCTCTCGCGCGGCGTCCGGCCCCGTGCCATAAGTCAATATGAAATCGCGCACCTTTTTCTTGACCTCCGGCGCGAGGTCTTTGCGCCACACCAGCGGATCACTGGGAATCAACGGCGATTTCCAGATAACGCGCAGCTCCTTTGCCTTGTCCGGAAACCTGGCGGTAAAGCGTTCGAAGTTTTCCGTGTTATTGGTTGCTACATCCACTTGTTTGTTGACCACCGCCAGCAGATTGGTTTCATGGCTGGCGCCGCGCACGGTCTTGAAGTGCGTTTTCGGATCTATTTTGTTCAGCGCGAACACGTAGTAGGAAGGCACCAGAAATCCCGACGTCGAGTTGGGATCGCCATTGCCGAAGTTCAGGGTTTTGCCATTCTTGATCATGTCGTCGAGACTGCGCAGCGGGCTGTCTTTGTGCACCACCAGCAAGGAGTAGTAGCCCTGGCCGCCATCGGGTGCGATCATTTGTGCAAAAATTTCACCGCTGGCCCGATCCACCGCTTCCATGCCTGACTTGTTGCCATGCCACGCAACCTGCACCTTGTTAAAACGCATGGCTTCGATGATGCCCGCGTAGTCCGAAGCAAAAAACGTGTTGACCTTGAGTCCAGTACGCTTTTGCATATCGTCAATCATCGGTTGCCAGTTTTCCTTCAGGTTCGCCGACGATTCGGTGGAAATAATGCCAAAGTTGATTTCGTTGGTGGACTGCGCTTGGGCTGGCACCCAAGCGGCGGCGGCAATGAGTAACATCAATCGCACAAAACGTAACATGTGTATCTCCTTGTTTTAAAACAGATTTAATTCAGGCTGTCGCAGATTCTGGCAACGGGAACGGCAGCACGACATGGGTGTCGTGCGGCGCGCGTTTTCCGCCATGGTCCGGCGCAAGCAGTTCGCTGGCCTCCGCGCCATAGATGGCTGACAGCATTTCATTGGTCAGCCGCGCCGACGGGCCGTCGTAAACCACCTTGCCCTGGCGCAAAGCAACGATACGCGGGCAATACTGCCGCGCAAATTCAACTTGATGCAGCGACACCACCACCGTGCAGCCGTCTTCACGGTTGATGGCGGCGAGTATTTCCATGACGCGCCGCGACGATTCCGGATCGAGCGAAGCAATCGGTTCATCCGCCAGTATGGTACGTGCCCCCTGCACCAGCGTGCGCGCTATCGCGCCGCGCTGCTGCTGCCCGCCGGAAAGCGTGGAGGCGCGTTGCCATGCGTATTCAAGCATACCCACGCGGTTTAGCGCCTCCATGCCAATACGGATTTCCTCGCGTGTAAATCGTCCCAGCAAGCTGCGCCACAGCGGCACCCGATGCAAAAGACCACTCAACACGTTGGTAATCAGCGGCAGACGCGCCACCAGATTGAATTGCTGAAATACAAAACCGGTGCGCGAACGTAAGCGACGTATGCCTTTGGCTGCGCGACCATCGCGCTGCACGGGGAGACCATCGATTTCAACAGTGCCACGCTCACCGAGCGTCAGTGCCGACAAGTGTCGCAGCAGCGTTGATTTGCCGGAGCCGGAGGCGCCGATCAGCGCCACCATTTCGCCCGCTTGTATCTCCAGCGAGATATCGCCCAGTGCCTTGCGTGCGCCGAACAGCTTATGCAGGTGACAGATCAGAATGTGGGACACGGATTGCGCCTCGCAAATGAAGTAGGCACATGATGGACGGTGTGTGTGACAAGCCAATGACGGTTTTTTTACAGCGCTGTCGCACAGCCGCGTGGTGTTGCCGTGTCATGATCCGGCAATATAGCCACACTAAAATTTCGCCAGTAAAACAACAATTTAGGGGCGATGCGTGCGGGCATTCAAGAATGCAGTTGGCGGCTTCCTCAATACGGGCTTTAATGCGCCACCTGGCCGCAACCTAGCGCAGTCGCCACTGCAATCAGCACCAGCGCCACTAAGCAACACGCTAGAAACTAGCCCGCAGCAGCGCAAGCACGAAACCGGCACAAAGCGTGTGAGGGCACTGTTTCTATCCGACATCCATCTCGGTACACGTGCCTGTCAGGCAGAACGCCTGCTCGCCTTCATGCGTGAATATGAAAGCGAGTATCTCTATCTGGTAGGCGACATCGTTGACCTGTGGGCGATGAAGCGCACCGTGTATTGGCCACCCGCACACAACACCATTGTGCAGAAAGTCCTGCGCATGGCTCGCCATCACACCAAAATCTATTTCATTCCGGGCAACCACGACGAATCGTTGCGTCAATATGTGGGCATGTCGTTCGGCGCAGTGGATATCGTAACCGACCATGTGCATGTCACCGCAGACGGCAAGCGATTGTGGGTGATGCATGGCGATCAGTATGACCAGGTTACCACCTGTCACCGCTGGATATCGGTGCTGGGTGATGTGTCCTACACGGTGCTGGTGCATATCAATCGTTTGCTGTCGCTGAGCCGGCGCAAGCTCGGCATTGGTGGCCATTGGTCGCTGGCGGACTACGCCAAGCGCAATGTGCTGAAGGCGGTAGCCTACATTGGCGACTTTGAAACCGTGGCAGTACGCGCGGCCGCACACAAAAAAATGGACGGAGTGATCTGCGGGCACATCCATACAGCGGCGCTGAAATCCATAGAAGGTACCTGCTATTACAACTGTGGCGACTGGGTGGATAGCTGCACGGCGCTGGTGGAGCACATGGATGGCCGCATGGAGCTGGTACGCACCACACCTGAACACGCGCTCGCCATATTCGAGCCGCTGGTGGCTGCACAGGAAGCGCCCGTGCAGACAGAACGTCTGCGCGCCTAGGCCCTTACTCTGAACTTGTCCCTTGGCACGTCTTGCGGGCTGCCGTCCCGCTGTCACACAACCACCACACGAACTGTCACGCCGCCGTAATTTGTTGCGCCTACACTACGAGGCAGTGATGCCTCTGTGTATTTATTAAAAGGAGTGACCATGTCCGAATTTTTCAAGCAGCTACAAATTCAGCGCTGGGATGATCACCGTTACTATCATCACAGCCGCATTAATCAGTCACTGCATCTGGTGAGTGCCGTGAGCTTTGTGTGTGCGTATGCCCTGCTGTTCAAAGACCCCGCCACAGCGGCCTTGATCGCATGGCTGATTTCGATGACCAGCCGTCAGGCCGGCCATTTTTTCTTTGAGCCCAAGGGTTATGACGAAGTGAATCAGGCCACGCATGAATACAAGGAAGATATCAAGGTCGGCTATAACCTGCGCCGCAAGGTGGTGCTGATGGCGATCTGGGCTTTATCACCATTGGTTCTGATGCTCGAACCCAGCCTGTTCGGTTTGCTGGAACCACACACCAACAGCGAGGGATTCATTCACAACACCGGTCTGATTTGGCTGGCGATTGGTGTGGGAGGCCTGCTGTTCCGCACGATCCACCTGTTTTTTATCAAGGATGTGCTGTCGGGCCTGGTGTGGATGAGCAAAATTCTTACCGACCCGTTTCACGATATCAAGCTCTACTACAAAGCGCCGTTCGCCCTGCTGCGCGGTGAACTGATCGAACCGCGCAAGACGCACTGATTGCACCTGGGACGCTAATAACCGGTTCGGTGCGCGATCATCTCGCGCAGTATGCGGCGCTTGATGGCCTTGTTGGTGAGCGCAGGATTGTGCCACCACCAGCCATCGCGCTGCATGGCCTGCGCAGCGCGCACGATGCGCTGCGCTACCGCGTCAAAATCCTGCTCGCTGTAGTTCAGGCTGAAAATAAGGCGCCCGGTGCCCACCCAACTCAAGGCCAACCCCTCCAGACGAAGATAGTGCTGAAACAACCAGTTGTAGCAGGCAGGCTGCGAGTAATAAATCGTCCAGATGGTCGAGAAATTGGCTACCTGAACGGGCACGCCCGCTGTCTGCAATTGCTGATTCAGCGACTGCGCGCGGCGATTCCAGGTGTCTTCCAGTCCGTCATACAGCGCGCGCACTGGCGCGGTTTCCAGCCGCCGCAGGAACGCATTCATCGCGCCCATCACATACGGGTGCGAATTAAACGTGCCACGGGCGAAACAAATATCCGCAGGCTTGTCGTCGCAAAAGCGCTTCATCCACGCATGCTTGCCGCACACCACGCCCACAGGCAATCCGCCACCCAGCGTTTTGCCATAAGTCACCAAGTCAGCGCGCACGCCAAAGTATTCCTGTGCCCCGCCGGGTGCCAGCCGGAAGCCCATGAACACCTCATCGAAGATCAAGGCAATACCGCGGTCATCACATATTTCTCGCAATTGAATCAACCACTTCGTATATTCCTCCCGCGAATACGCCGCTTTGCGCGAGCTATCCACCAGCGACGAGTCGCCCGGCGCATTCGCGTTGGGATGCAACGCCTGCAGTGGATTCACCAGCACACACGCGATATCACGGCGACGGCGCAGTACACGCAACGTGTCTTCATCCATTTCTTTCAGCGTATAGGTATCGCGTGCTCGTACCGGGTTACCTATGCCCGGCTGCACGTCGCCCCACCAGCCGTGATAGGCACCGCAAAAACGCACGAGATGCGAGCGCCTGCTGTGGTATCGCGCCAGGCGCACCGCCTGCATCACTGCTTCGGTGCCAGACATGTGAAACGATACTTCATCCATGCCCGACAGTTGTTTCAGCCGTTGTACGTTGTCAGCGACGACGGGATGATAGGCACCCAGGACGGGCCCCAATTCGCTCACCAACGCACTGCCTTCCGCGATGCACTGCTTGTAGAAATCATTGCCAAACAGATTAACGCCGTACGATCCGGTGAGGTCGTAAAACGTATTTCCGTCAAGATCGGTCACGGTTACGCCGCTGGTGGCCCGCACAAACGAGCCGCCTTTCAGTTGCGAAGCCAGTTGCCGGAACTGAAACGGCACGCGGTAGGCGCTGACAAAACGCATATCGGATATGCCCGCTTCAGCCTCTGTCGACAACGCCATGCTGAGCGGATAACGCGTGCGAAACTCTTCCGTCAATTGCATAAAGGCTGCGCGGCGCTGCGCGACAACGTCCGCTGGCGCGCCATCAACAGAAAAAACCTCCTTGTCGTTGTAGCTGTAATTCGGCATCAGCGCCGCAATGCGCCGCGCAATGCGTGGGTGGCCCGCCAGCGAACGGTGTTTGGCCAGCGACAACTCCAGCCGGGATTTGGCGCGTGCCAGTGCGTAGAGGGCAACGGGCAAAGCACCGCCCAATGCATACAAGCCTAGGGTTTCATTCATGGACGATTTCTCTCTTGATTAATATTAATAAAAACAATTGCTTATGAGTTTGCGCACACGCATTCAAGCATTGCTTGGGCAGGAAGACCTGAACTTTCTGCTCACCAACCGCCTGCCCCGCAATGCGCTGACGCGGTTCATGGGGTGGTTCAGCAAGATCGAGCAACCGTTGGTACGCGACGCGTCGATTGCGGTATGGCGATTTTTTTCCGGGTTGGATGTGAGCGAAGCGCGCAAGTCTCACTTCACAAGTCTGCACGATTGCTTTATTCGCGAGCTGAAGGACGGGCTGCGGCCGGTGGCAAATGATCCGGCAGTACTGTCCAGCCCGTGCGACGGCATCGTCGGTGCGCACGGGCCGATTGACGGCACACGCGTGTTTCAAGCCAAGGGTTTCCCCTACACGCTGGAAGATTTGCTGGGTGACGACGCAAATGGCATCAATGACAACGAATGGCGCGACGGCTACTTTGTGACGCTGCGGCTGACATCCAGCATGTACCATCGCTTTCACGCGCCACAGGACTTGTTTGTGGAACAACTGACGTATTTTTCCGGCGACACCTGGAACGTGAATCCGATTGCGCTGCGGCGCGTCGAGAAGTTGTTCTGTAAAAACGAACGGGCGTTCATTAAAACGCGGATCACCGGAAGCGGACCTTGCGCGGGCAAGCTGATTGCGCTGGTGCCCGTGGCGGCGATACTGGTGGCGAGTATTCGCCTGCATTTTCTGGATGTGCTGCTGCACCTGAAATACGCCGGGCCACGCCGCATCGCGTGCAACGCGGCGTTCAGCAAGGGGCAAGAAATGGGCTGGTTTCAGCACGGCTCGACCATCATCGTGCTTGCCCCCAAGGGCTTTGTGTTGTGCGACAGCTTGCGCGAAGGAGCGGTCATGCGTATGGGGCAGGCCCTCATGCGCTGGAATGCCTCGGTTAATTGAACGGACCCGGTTGCGTGGCACGCACCGCTGCCGGCTGGAGGCGAAACTCGGCACTGAGCTGACTGTCGTGGCGCTCCATCACACTTCGCAGGGTCGTGATAAAACTATCCGCTACGGCCATCCAGCTCATGTGGGCCACACTGGACGGCGCTTCCTGCCGTAGCGCCAACCGTTTCTCGCTGTCTACAGCGAGGGCTACAGCCGCATTTATGAAATCGACTTCCTCGCCGGGCTGCACCAGTGCGCCATTGCGGCCATCCGTAATCAGATTCGCCGCTGCCGCGACGCCATAAGACAACACAGCGAGCCCGCTGGCAAGCGCCTCCGGCACCACGTTGCCGAAGGTGTCGGTTAGGCTCGGAAACAGAAACATATCGCTCGATGCATAGTGCGCCGCCAGTTCACTGCCAGTTCTTATGCCGGTAAACAGAGCCTGCGGGCAGGCTTCCTGCAGCGATTTGCGCAATGGGCCGTCGCCGACGAATACCAGTTTGGCCGCAGGTAAACGCGCCTGAATCGCGGCAAATGCGCTCAACACAACGCTGACGTTTTTTTCCTTGGCGAGCCGCCCCACATGCAGCACCACCACATCGGTGTCAGTGGCACCCCAGTTTGCACGCAATGCCGTAGAGCGCATTGCCGGGGTGAACTGTTCAATAGCCACGCCGCGCGAAAGCACCGACACATTGCGATAACCATGGCGTACCAACATGCGTGCAACGTCCTGCGTCGGCACCAGCGTTGCCAGCGTACGGTTGTGCAGCTTTTTCAGGTAGGCCTTAATCGGCACCTTCAACAAGCCCATGCCATAGTGCCGCGAATATTGATGAAAGTTGGTGTGGAAAGAGCTGATCACTGGCAGCTGCAATTTGCGCGCAGCGGTCACCGCAGACCAACCCAGAGGCCCTTCGGTCGCCACATGCACAATATCGGGGCGCTTTTGCCGCCATAGCTGGATCAGCCTGTTTTCGGACAACAGACCGAAGCGCAGGTCAGGATAATTCGGTATCGGTATGCCTTTGGCCAGCACTTCGTCGAATCCCGCCCGCTGTGCCTGCGATTCTTCGCGTGCCTGACGTGGCCGCACGATTTGCGCGGCGTGCCCTCGCGCCAGCAAGCCCTTGACCAGGTTTCCGAGCGTCATGGCAACGCCATTGACTTCAGGTGGAAACGTCTCCGTAACGAGCGCGAGACGCAGTCTGGCAGGGTGCGCCGTGAACGACTCAACGATGATCTCTTCCGCAGTTTTCACGCATCAAAGCATAAGCTGCAAATACAGCAAAATGATGAAGGTTTTTTTACTGTTGTGCGACAGGGCAAGCGATGAATTTATATCCGCGCAGCGTCAATTCAAATAGCCAGATCGTAAAGGTTGTAATCACGGATCACCTTATTGAAGGTGTCATCGTTAAAACGATAAGCATCTTCACGGCCCGTGAATGGCTGATACACAAAGGGCCGCTCTTGCGGATAGTGCTGCCGCCGCGCGTCGATGGCGACTGCCACAACTGACGAACGGTTGGCAATTCGCTGATCGTCGTATCTCAGGCCCGGCACTTTCACACCCAAGGCGGTAAGCTGCCCTACAACGGATTGGCGGCGATGAAAACCAAAGGTAATCGAGATACGCAAATCGGGTGACGAGTTGGCGAACGAGCCATGTAGTGTTTGCCGGTTGACTATTGTCACGTCCCCCGCTGCGCAGATCAACGGTATCGCGCCGGGCAATTGCTCACTGCCGCCGTTATCGGCGACCATTTTCTTGATATCAGCGCGCCCCTTTTTATGCGTGCCGGGCATCACCCACAGTGCGTTGCCTGCGGTGGTCGGATAAATCTGCACTTGATAGTTGAAGCCGTGGATGCCTTCGTTCCAATCGGGCGAATTCCAGTGTGTTACGCCATCCTGATGCCACGCAACGGAGCCGCCCACATTGGGTTGCTTGACGAAAATCACGTCGTTAAACGGCACGAAATCGTCGCCGTTGATCGAAGCGGCAATCGCCAGCAATTGTGGATGGCCATACACGCGCAGGCCCGCCGGCATGTACTGGCACATGCCGCGCATGCGCAGTACCACATACGCGGGCGCGTCGCGGTCGGGCGTTGGCTCGGCCATTTTGCTGGGGTGGCGACTATCACCAAAATCCGTGCCGCCCGCCGGATCAGACAGCGGCTTGATCAGCGTATATGTTTCACGCGCGGCATCAAGGCCAAGCACCTGTCGGCCCTTTGCATCAACCTTGGTATCGGGGGCGACCGGCGCGCGCTCCAGCATATCGCCTGCGTCACAGCGCAGCGCTTCGATTTCTGCCGGGTCGATGACGCCTTCAAAAATATAAAATCCATGCTGCCAGTATGCCGCCAGAATATCCGGGTGCAGGCGGCCATCCGCATCGAAGCGCACGGGGCCGCGATGATCGAGTTCGCGCGCGCGGCGCATGCCAGCCTGCCGATAAGCGGCCATGCCCGCTGCATGTTTGGCCCGTGTAAGCTCAACACTTGCTTCCGCAACGGTACTCATGGCGCACTCCCAATCGATGAACAG
The DNA here is from genome assembly GCA_947486575.1 of Betaproteobacteria bacterium. Lineage (GTDB taxonomy): Bacteria > Pseudomonadota > Gammaproteobacteria > Burkholderiales > SG8-41 > UBA5216. The sequence continues at coordinate 19,568 of CANKUB010000026.1, forward strand.
ACAGAAATCTGTAGTCCAGAATCTGCGGCAATGCAAAAATTCGCCGCTTAAATCAAAAAAGACGTGGTAAGGTTTAACATCATTCCATTCACAACCCTTTTCAAAGGAGAACATCATGATTCACGTCGTCGCCATCATTACCACCAAACCCGGGCTGCGTGAGAATGTGCTTAAAGCGTTTCGCGCGAACATTCCCGCTGTGCTGGCGGAGGATGGTTGCATCGAGTATGGCCCCACTACCGATGCCGAGGGCCTTGGCAGCTTTCAAACCCGATTCGGTGCTGATACTTTTGTGGTGCTTGAAAAGTGGCGTGATGTGCCCGCGCTAAAAGCCCACGCTGCCGCGCCGCATATGGCAGCCTATGCGGCCAAGGTAAAAGACATGCTGGCAAATCGTGTGATACATGTGCTGTCGCCGGCGGGCTAGGCGAAAGCCTTCAGCGCCACATTCAACGCCACGTGTTAACGCCAGTACGCCAGCAACATCGCTGCAGTCAGTAACGTGACGAAATGGTATCCGGCATTTATGCCGAACCATTTCCACGAGCGGTTTTCCCATGCCACGCCGCCCAGCAGCATGGGCACGCAAAAGCCTGCCCACGCGGCAAGCGCTACGCATAGCCCGTACATCGCTGGAGCGGCATCGTTGCCAGCGCGCCAGGTTAAAGGTCGGCAAAGCTCGATGCCGCACGCGAGTGCGACTGCTGTGAACAGTGCGCCTGCCATCATCAGCAGCATTGCGCGTTTCAGCAGCGCCGGATTGGGCTTGAAATCCGGTGCGACGCCCATTTCTTTCATCCACGCAGTACCGAACAGCGGGCCGTACCACAAAAAGCCGATGACGATGGTGGATGCCGCAGCCGCCGCTATCGCAAACCCATTCAGGTGTATCGGCGGCATGGCGGCTTGCGCTTTTGCGATTTAGGGTGCGTTATTTTGTCGTATACAGCTCGGTCTGATGCCGCGCGAACATTTCCGATTGCGGCTCCGCAGGTTCAACCTGGCCAATCTGATCACGCAGCATTTCATTCATGGTGGGTAACACTTTACGTTCGACTTTGGCTTCAGGTATCCATAGCTCGCCGCGCATGATGGCTTTGGCACAATGCAGATACGCCTCTTTTACCGCGATATGCACCACCAGCTTGGGAACGCGCCCGCTCACTTCACACAGCGAGGTAAACGCTTCGTCGTTACGCAGGCTCGCCTTTCCGTTTATCCGCAAGGCTTCGTCAACACCTGGCACCAGAAAAATTGCACCGATGCGACCAGATTGCAGAATGTTGGTAAAGGTGTCGAGCCGGTTATTGCCGGTCCAATCCGGGATGATCACCGTGTTGTCGTCAATCGCCTTGATGAAGCCCGCTTCGCCGCCACGTGGTGAGGCATCCATGTTGCCGTCCTCATCGCAAGTCGAGAGCACGGCAAAACGCACCAACGCCAAAAAGTTTCGGCAATGTTGATCGAGACGTGGCATTTGCTTTCTGACCGCCCGCTCTTTCGCCGGCAAATACATCGAACGCAGTTGTTGCGCGGTTTCTATGATAGACATACATCACCCATTAAATGTCTTTAAAAACAATTAGTTACGGAAACCAAACGCAAATAGTCCAAGACCTGAAGTCGTGGTTATCCCCGCTCCACCTCGACATTATCAATCAGCCGCGTCTTGCCCAACCGCGCCGCTGCGAGGATCACCAGTTTGCGCTCGCCATTGGTCGGCGCCAATAAATCGTTTTGACGGCGCACGGCAATGTAGTCCGGCTTCCAGCCGTGATGCGCAAGGTCCGACATGACATCAAGTTCGATACGCTGATAGTCAACCGCACCCGATGCCAGTTCCGCGCGCGCTTGGCACAACAGTTGATACAGCCGGGGCGCTTCTTTACGTTCGACCGACGACAGGTAGGCGTTACGCGACGATAGCGCCAGGCCATCGGCGGCACGCACGGTTTCAGCGAGAATAATGTCAATGGGCAGCGCGAGTTGCCGCACCATGTTGTTCAACACCAGGCACTGCTGATAGTCTTTTTTACCGAAGATTGCCGAGTGCGGATTCACCATGTTGAAGAGTTTCAGCACCACAGTCGCTACCCCGCGAAAATGCCCCGGACGCACGGCGCCATCAAGGATGTGCTGTAAATCCGGCGGCTCAACCGTGTAGATCTGCGGCTCGGGATAAATTTCACCTTCGTCGGGCGCGAACACGACATCGACACCGGCCGCTTCGAGTTTTGCACAATCCGCCGTAAGCGTACGCGGGTATCTATCGAAATCTTCGCGCGGGCCGAACTGCAACCGGTTCACAAAAATGCTCACCACCGTACACGCTGCACGTGGCTTGGCAATGTTAATGAGCTGGATATGGCCCGCATGCAGATTGCCCATGGTTGGCACGAACACGTTATTGGGTTCGCGCTGCAAACGCTCGCGCAAGGCGGCAACGGAGTGAATGATGTCCATTTTTGAAATTAGGAGTGAGGCGTCAGAGGTAAAGTGTGCGCTGCGATCGTCAGTCGGTTTAATGCCTCACGCTGCACACCTCACGATTAAACAAACGAATGCTCGCGATCCGGAAATGTTTTGGCTTTGACTTCTTTGACGTAACGCTCGACCGCAGCTTGTATCGAACCCGCGCCGTGCATGAAATTTTTCACGAACTTGGCTTTTTTGCCGGGGAATACATCCAGCATATCGTGCAGCACCAGCACCTGACCGTCGCAATCAACGCCCGCGCCAATGCCGATGGTGGGTATGGTCAGCGCGTCGCTCACCTGCTTTGCCAGCGGCGACGGAATCGCTTCCAGTACCAGCATGCCTGCACCGGCTTCTTCAATCAGCTTGGCATCTTCGAGCAAACGTTCGGCATCACTTTGCTGGCGGCCCTGCACTTTGTAGCCGCCGAGTTGATGCACCGATTGCGGTGTCAACCCCAGGTGCCCGCACACCGGCACGCCGCGCTGCACCAGATACCGCACCGTTTCGGCCATCGTCGCACCGCCTTCGAGTTTGACCATTTGCGCACCCGCCGCCATGATTTCAGCGGCATTGCGAAACGTCTCCGGCGGGCTTAATTGAAACGTGCCGAACGGCATGTCGCCAATGATGAACGCACGCTTTGCGCCACGCGCCACACACGCGGTGTGATACACGATGTCGCGCAAGGTCACCGGTAACGTCGTCTCATGCCCCTGTAAAACATTGCCCAGCGAATCGCCGATCAGCAGCGTTTCCACTCCCGCCGTTTCGAGCAGTGCGGCAAAACTCGCATCGTAGGCGGTCAGCATGGTGATCTTGTCACCGTCCTGCGTCATTTTATGCAGCGTGGAAAGTGTGATTCGCATATAAAATACTCAATAAAAACAAATAGTTACGATTTATTACGATCAGACATAGAAGTTCATCGCCCGGAACTGAAAAACTCGCGCGGCCCGCGCATCGCAGCAATGCGCTGCAACAATAAAGCAAAATCGTCTGCGGAATCAACAAAGTTTAAATTATCCGAATTCACGATCAGCACGGGTGCGGCGTTGTATTGATGAAAATATCGCGTATAGGTGTCGCTCAAGCGCACCAGATAGTCATCACTGATGCTGCCCTCGTAACTGGCGGCGCGCTTTTGCACGCGCTCAATCAGCGTTTGGGGCGTGGCCTGCAGATAGATCACCAGATCCGGCACGGGCAATTGCAAACTTAAGTGATCGTAAATCTGCCGGTAGAGTTTGAGTTCGTCATCGCGCAATGTCAGGCCCGCGAACAACGGGTCTTTTTCAAACATGAAATCCGCGAACGTCGTCGTGCGAAACATATCCGACTGCGCCAGCGAGCGCACCTGCTCTGCGCGCTGAAATAAAAAAAACAATTGCGCAGGCAAGGCGTTACGCTGTGGATCGCGATAGAAACCATCCAGAAACGGGTTCGCGCCTGGGTCTTCCAGTAACGTTACCCCGCCGCAACGTTCCGCCAGCAGGCGCGTGAGACTGGTTTTACCTGCGCCGATCGGGCCTTCCACCACCACGTAACGCAGTTTCTCCGGCAGCTTCATGTGGTAATTGCCTTCAGCACGCTCACACTCGCAACATCAACAGCTGCGAGCAGATCACGCACACGCCCGTGGCCGGGCACTTGCGCATCCGGCGCGATCTCCGCCAGCGGCGCCAGCACAAACGCGCGCTGGTGCATACGTGGGTGAGGAACCGTCAGTCCCGGCTCGTTGATGACACGCTCACCGTAGAGCGCGAGATCCAGGTCCAGTGTGCGCGGTGCATTGGGAAACTCGCGCACTCTACCGTGCATGCGTTCAATGGACAGCAGCGCATCAAGTAACGTACGCGGCGTGAGCGTGGTATGTATCACCGCAACCGCGTTCACAAAATCCGGCTGGTTCGCATAACCCACCGGCGCGCTGCGATACAACGACGATTGTGCGACAAGCTGTGTATCCGGCAAGCGCGCGAGTGCGGCGAACCCCGCCTGCAACTGACGCTGCGGCTCCTCAAGATTGCTGCCCAGCGCAATGTACGCTGCTTCCCTCATGCCATTCAAGCGTCAGGTTCGGATGACGCAGGCGCTGTATCACCTGCCCTGGGCTTTCTGCGGCGACGGCGTTTCTTCGGCCCGCTGTCGGGCATCAACATGCGCTCACGCTCGTTGGCATCCGCATCCTGAAACTTGGTCCACCATTCGCCGATTTCTGCATCCAGCTCACCACTCTCACAGCGCAGCAGCAAAAAATCATAACCCGCACGAAAGCGCGGCGTTTCCAGCAGGCGATGGGGACGCCGCCCCGAACGCTGTTCAAAACGCGGCTGCAACGCCCAGATGTCTTTCATGTCACCGCCGAAACGACGGGGTATCGCCAGTTTTTCGGCTTGCATTTGCATCACCTGATCCATCGCTTTGAACAACGCGGGAATCACCGGGATGCCGCCTGCCTCAATCGATTTCCACGCTGCCAGCACTTCATGCCACAACAGCGTGGCGAACAGAAACGCAGGCGATACACCTTTCTCGCCGCGTATGCGTAAATCGGTGTTTTTCAGCGCCAGCATCACAAAACGCTCACCCAGCGGTTGCTCCAGAATGACATCCAGCAACGGCAGCAAACCGCCATGCAGCCCATCGTTACGCAACCGCTTTACGGTTTCAACGGCATGTCCGGAGAGGAGTAATTTCAACATTTCGTCGAACAAACGCGCAGGCGGCACATTTGACAGCAAATCGGCCAGCTCACGTATCGGCTTGCGTGTAGCCGGATCAATTTCAAAATCCAGCGCTGCTGCAAAACGTACCGCACGCAACATGCGCACAGGATCTTCGCGATAGCGTTGCGTGGGGTCGCCAATCATGCGCAGTCGCCGCTCGCGCAGGTCTTTAACGCCGCCATGATAATCGTGCACCTGCTGCGTGGACGGGTCATAAAACAACGCGTTAATCGACAAATCACGCCGCGTGGCATCCTGCTGCTGATTACCAAACACGTTGTCGCGAAGAATGCGTCCGTGTTCATCGGTCTTGCCCTTGGCATTGCCATCGGCGCTAGCGGCACCGCCATCATTACCGCTGGTGTCATGCCCCGCGCGAAACGTGGAAACCTCCACTGTCTCGCGGCCGCACATCACATGCACAATCTGGAAGCGCCGCCCGATAATGCGCGAGCGGCGAAAAAGGCCGCGCACTTCCTCGGGGGTAGCACTGGTGGCCACGTCAAAATCCTTCGGCGTGCGCTTCAACAGCAAGTCGCGCACCGCGCCACCCACCACGAACGCGGCATAACCTTTGGCCTGCAGGGTATCGGTTACGCTCAATGCGCAAGCGCTAAGCTGCTCGCGTGCCACGCCATGATCCTTGAATACAATCACATGCGCACTCGGCTTGCCGCGAGATTTGAACAACTTCCCGGAAAAAACCCGGCCTATCAGTTTTTTAATCATGTGGCGCGAATTATAGCGCGGGCACAAAGCCCGCCTGTGGTTTATCGCCAGCGGGTTGCAACGCGCAACCGAACAGCGATTCGAGGTTTTTCTGCGTCAACATGTCGCTGGCCGCACCCGCGCGCGCACCACCCGCACCATCCAGCAGCAGCGCGTGCGTACAGAAGCGGACGGGCCACAACACGTCGTGCAGCACCAGAATCACGCTGCGCGCCAAACTTTGCGCGTCACCGCGCGCCAGCTTCGCCAGCATATCCAGCATCTGAATCTGGTAGCGCAAATCGAGGTGCTGCAAGGGTTCATCCAGTAACAGGCAACGCGGTGCTTGCGCCAGCAATTGCGCGATACGCACACGCTGGCGCTCACCACCCGACAACGTGGCAAAGTGCCGCGCGGCAAAGTCGGCCATACCGGCCTGCTGCAATGCGCGTTCTGCAATGATCTCATCACCATGTTGCCGGCCCATCCAGCCACGCCGCGCTGAGCCATTTGGGAAACAACCCAGACTGACGTATTCAAGTGCGGTGCCCCAATATTCGGCTTCCTCATGTTGCGGCAATATGCCGACCGCTCTGGCGCGTGCGACAGCATTCATCTGTGTCAGCGGCTGGGTATCCATCGTCACGTCACCTTGCGTCAGTGTTGAAAGCCCCGCCAGCGTATTGAGCAACGTGGTCTTGCCACTGCCGTTCGGGCCAAGCACGCCCCATACTTCGCCCGGCTGCACGGTGAATGTCAGGCCTGTGCACAAGGTTCGTCCGGCCACTTCAAGCGCAAGACCTTTGCACGCGAGATTCATGCGCGACGCGTCAGCAAATAAAGCATGCACGGTACGCCGATCAGCGCGGTGAATATGCCGACCGGCAGTTGCTGCGGCGCCATTATCGTGCGCGCACAGGTATCAGCGAGTGTGAGAAAGCTGCCGCCAGCGAGCACCGACACCGGCACCAGCATTCGATGCCGTGTGATGCCCATCAGACGCACCGCGTGCGGCATCATCAGTCCGACAAAACCGATAGCGCCTCCGAGCATGACCGCCGCTACCGTCGCCAGCGCCGCTCCAAAAAACACCATGAGTTGCAACGCAACCACGCTCACCCCTAGCGAACGCGCCTTGACGTCTCCCAGACCGAGAATATCCAGCCGCACCGCCAGCGCCGTCGCGCCCAAGGTCAACACAAACAATAGCGCACAAGCCGCGAGCGGATTTTCGGCATATGACAAATCACCCATCAGCCAAAATAACATGCCCTTGAGCTGCGCGCTGGGCGCGATCACCAGTATCAAACTGGTAAGCGCCGCAAATCCTGCCGATAGCACCACGCCCGACAGCAGCAATCGATAGACATTCCATCCGCTCCCTTTTCCGCCACGAAATGTTACGCCGAACACAATGGCTATCGCCGCAATCGCGCCTGTCAATGCCGCAGTGTTTACTAAAGCCGCGCCAAAGCCCAGCGTAATCGCGCTCAGCGCGCCTAGCGACGCGCCGCTTGAAACACCGAGAATGTAAGAATCTGCCAACGCGTTTCTCAGCAACGCTTGCAGCAGCACGCCCGCCAGCGCGAGCAATCCGCCGCAGGCGAATGCCGCGAGTGCACGGGGCAGGCGCAGCTGCCAGATGATGTCGTGCGGAATACCGGATGACGAATCGAGCAAGCCTGCAAGCACCTGTCCCAAACTGAGCGGTACTGATCCCCAGGCCAGCGCGATCGCGAGGCTCACCGCTGCTATCGTAACCATAGCAGCACCCGCGGCAGTACCTGTTCTGGCGCGCATTAACCGCTCATTCGCTCAAGTATTGAGCGAAATCACCGGCCAACCCGCCGCCAGCGCATGCGCACGCAACTTGTCGTCAGGGTCCACCGCTACCGGATGACTCACCAATTGCATCAACGGCAGGTCGTTATGCGAATCACTGTAAAAAACAGTCTTCTCATACGAACGCAAAGTCTCGCTGCGCGCCGCCAGCCACGATTCAAGACGCTGGGGCTTTCCGTCCTTGAAGCATGGAATGCCGCTGACGCCACCGGTAAACTCGCCGTTACGCTGCTCCGGCTCGGTAGCAATCAAATACTCAATGCCAAACAAACGCGCAATCGGCGCGGTGACAAAACTATTGGTCGCAGTGATCAACACGCGCACATCCTGCTTGTGCTTATCGACCAGCGCGTGCGCGGAATCCCGCAACATCGGATGAATTTTTTGTTCCATGTAGCGCACGTGCCACTGATCGAGCACCGCACGCGGATAGCGCGATAACGGCTTTAACTGAAAATCGAGAAACTCCAGAATGTTCAGCGTACCTGCCTTGTATTGATCGTAAAATTCCTTATTGCGCGCTTCGTACACTTCACGCTCAAGCACGCCCTGCTCAATTAAAAATTGCGCCCACTCGAAATCGGAGTCGCCCGCGAGAAGTGTGTTATCCAGATCAAACAGTGCAAGATTCATATTAACGTAAGTATTTGTTTTTATTGGTATTTATTTATCGATTAACAGGTAATCGCGCAGCAGCCGAATGGTTACGGCACGCTTGGTTTCCAGTGAAAAGCGATCCAGCCCCGCAAGCGCTGCAAACAAAGAACCCATGTTGCGCGGCGTTTGCGCGAGCAAATACGAGCATACCTCTTCCGGCAACATGAAGCCGCGCGCTTGCGCATGCTGCTTGAGCGCATGCATTTTCTCGTTGTCGGTAAGCGCATGCACCTGCACCACCAACCCCCAGCCCAACCGCGTCTGCAAATCAGCGCGCAGCTTGAGTTGCACCGGCGGCACACTACCGCTGGCGATCAAACCGCCAGCACTCTCACGCAGTGCGTTGTAGCGATTAAACAGTGCGATCTGCGCATCGCTGCCCAAGCATTCGACATTATCGGCTGCCAGTACGGGCGCGGGGTCATCAAATGCACTACTGGCCTCGCACGCAATGTATGTCGCGGTGGCGTTCAAGGCAGCCGCAGCCTTCAGCAAGTGTGTACGACCGCTGCCCGACTCGCCCCACAGATAGACAAAGCGCTCACCGCTTCCGGTGACTGCCGCACGCAAATGTGCAATGGCTTCAGCGTTGCGGCCAACGACAAAATTGTCGAACGACGGCGCTGGAGGCGCCGTTATATCCAGCGCGAGTTGCCTCATGGGGTGGGACGGTCGCCCTGATACAGGTTACTGCCGAGGTATTTGCCGCGTACATGACGCAGCCACACCAGCAATGCGGCGCTGGCTGGCAGTGCCATCAAGATACCGGTAATGCCGAACAACTGGCCGAACGCAAGCAGCGCAAAAATCACTGCTACCGGATGCAAGCCGATGCGGTCCCCCACCAGCCACGGCACGAACACCGAGCCTTCGAGCACGTTACCTATGACAAACACTACCCATATCCACACAAGATGCGTCATGTCGCCGAACTGCAACACGCCGGTGAGCGTGGCGAGCAGCACGCCGCTGATGACCCCGAGATACGGCACAAAGGTCAGGCAGCCCGCGAGCAAACCCACGGACAGCGCGTAATCAAGCCCGACAGCCCACAGCGCCACCGTATAAAAAATAGCCATCAGCAGCATCACCAGCAATTGCCCGCGCAAGAACTCTCCGAGTACCGCATCGATTTCGTTCCACAGACCACTCACGGTATCGTTCCAGTTACGCGGAATCAGTTTCGCCACGTGCGCAACCATATCGTCCCAATCACGCATGAAATAAAACAGCACCAGCGGCGTCAGTACCAGATTGCCAATCAAGCCCAGCAGCGCGAGCCCACCACTTTTCAGGCTGGGCAACAACTTGACAGCGAACCCTTGCACTTCTTGCGCATGCTCGGTAAGCCAGTCTTTGAGTAAAGCGGTATCGAGTTCGACGCCGAAGTGCTGGAGTACCAGCGGCCCCAGATTCAGCTTGATCCAGTCGATGAATTGCGGAAATTGGGTAACGATGGTTTTAATCTGCCTGGTCACCAGCGGCATCAACACCAGCAGCAACACGAGGATGATGCCCGCAATAAGTGCCAGCGCGATAGTCACTGCCACGGTACGCGGCAGGCGTCGCGCCATACGCGTAACCAGTGGATTGAAGATGTAAGCCAACACGGCCGCCGCGAGAAACGGCGCCAGTATCGGACTCAGAAAATACACCAGCGCACAGGTTATGGCCGCCACTGCCAGCCACCACGTGTAGCGCGTCTTGCTGGTATCGATGGTATTCATGTTCGCCCTTCAGGGTGCGGATATCGCCACCGTAAACACATTGACGTGCGCGGGCCACAACTCAAGCCGCAGTGTCTGACCTGGGTGGGGTCGGTGGTGGCGGAGACTTTTTGATCCGCTCCCAAACCCAGATCGCGTACCCGGACAGGAGATAGAGCACAAACACGGCAAACAGCATTTCAGGCAGTGTGCTGGCAGACGCAAACAAAAACACAAAGCCCATCGCTATGCCCACCAGTGCCGAAAAAGGCACACTCTTGCGCAAATTAATGTCTTTGCCACTGTAGAATTTGATGTTGCTCACCATGGTGAAACCTGCAAAGACAGTAAGGCCCCACGCCAACCACTTCACGTCCACACCCTTAACCTGATACTCGTTAAGCGCCCACACCAGCCCCGCCAGCACACAAGCAGCCGCCGGGCTGGGCAGACCCTGGAAATAGCGCTTGTCCACAACATCAATATTGGTGTTAAAGCGCGCAAGGCGCAGTGCTGCGCACGCGCAATAAATGAACGCTGCAATCCAGCCCAACCGCGTGGAGAGCCACGGCCCTAGCAGTGGCACTGTCTGAGAAAAGGCAAAGTCACGCAGCGCCCATGTGTACACCACCAGTGCGGGCGCAACGCCGAAGGACACCATGTCTGACAGACTATCCAGCTCCGCCCCAAAATCACTTTGCGTACGCGTGAGCCGTGCAATACGTCCGTCGAGACCATCAAGCACCATGGCCGCGAAAATGCCGATGGCGGCATATTCAAATCGTTCATTCATTGCCTGCACAATGGCGTAGAAACCAGAGAACAACGCCGCCAGGGTGAATAGATTCGGCAACCAGTATATGCCGCGTCGACCGAAGCGGTTCTTGATATACGGACGGTCACGCTCAGGTGGCACTGGTGGCAGGGTCATGGCAGGTCTGCGAGCACAGACTCTGTAGCGTAAACAATGTCACCCACCGCCGCGCGCGGCTTGGCGTCCAGCGGCAAATACAGATCCACGCGCGATCCAAAGCGGATGAAGCCAAAGCGTTCGCCGCGCGCGAGTTGCTGCCCGGTTTTGGCGTAACACAATATGCGTCGCGCAACCAGACCGGCAACCTGCACGCAGGTAACATCAACACCCTTGGGCGTTTTGATCCACAGCACCGCGCGTTCGTTTTCGAGTGACGCTTTGGCTAAATCCGCGTTGAAAAACTTTCCGGGGAAATACCAGGTGTTACGCACCTCGCCATCGACCGGACTGCGATTGGAATGCGCGTTGAATACGTTCATGAACACACTGATTTTCAGCGCATCACGATCCAGATACGGGTCGCGCGCGCGCTCCACCACCACCACGCGACCATCGGCGGGCGACAATACGGCAGAAAGATCAGCGGGAATCGCACGCGGCGGATCACGAAAAAACTGGATCATGAACACAACCACCAGCCAGAAAAACAGTGCCGCACCCCAGCCTGCGTAGACTTGCACCGCAATTGCCACCACCAGCGCCAGCGCGATAAACGGCCAGCCTTCGCGGGCGATGATGGGGTGGGGATATTTCATCAGTGGACGGTTTTAGTTCTTTGACTGATCCACAAGGCGATTGCGTTTGATCCACGGCATCATGTCGCGCAGCTTGCCGCCAACCACTTCGATCTGATGCTGTTTGCCGATACGGCGCATGGCGTTCAACTTGGTGGCGCCGGTTTGATTCTCCAGCAAAAATTCCTGCGCATACGCGCCGGTTTGAATTTCCTTGAGTATCTTGCGCATTTCGTTTTTGGTTTCTTCAGTCACGATGCGCGGGCCACGGGTGAAATCACCATACTCGGCGTTGTTCGAGATTGAATAACGCATGTTGGCAATGCCGCCTTCGTACATCAAATCCACAATCAATTTCAGCTCGTGCAGGCATTCAAAATACGCCATCTCCGGCGCGTAGCCTGCCTCGACCAGCGTTTCAAACCCGGCTTGCACCAGCGCAGTACAGCCGCCGCACAGCACGGCTTGTTCACCGAATAGATCGGTCTCGGTTTCTTCTTTGAAGGTGGTTTCGATAATGCCGGCCTTGCCACCGCCAATCGCTGCCGCGTACGACATCGCCATGTCGCGTGCTTTTTTGGTTTTGTTTTGATGAATGGCGATCAGCATCGGCACGCCGCCGCCTTGCGCGTAAGTGCCGCGTACGGTGTGGCCGGGGGCTTTGGGCGCAACCATCACCACGTCGAGATCGTCACGCGGCTCAACCTGGCCGTAATGAATATTGAAGCCATGCGCGAAGGCCAGCGTAGCGCCCTTCTTGATATTCGGCGCAACATCTTCACGATACACTTTGGCGATGTGCTCATCGGGCATCAGCATCATCACAAAATCCGCGCCTTTTACAGCTTCGGCCACATCTTTAACCGATAGTCCAGCATTGCGCGCTTTGTCCCACGACGCGCCGCCTTTGCGCAGACCCACGGTGACTTTGCCGCCGGATTCTTTCAGATTCAGCGCGTGCGCGTGACCTTGCGAGCCGTAGCCGATGATGGTTACTTTTTTGCCTTTGATTAGTGATAGATCGGCGTCTTTGTCGTAATAAACTTTCATGATATTCCCTTCGTTGATATCCTCAAACGCGAAGCTGCCCTTGTCAGCGCCTCGCCACTAAACTACTGTAACTATTTGTTTTTATTAAAGTTTTAGAACTCTGTCACCGCGCCCAATGCCCGACGCGCCGGTGCGCACGGTTTCGAGTATAGCCGTGCTGTCGATGGCCTTGAGAAACGCGTCGAGTTTAGAACCGGTGCCAGTCAACTCGATGGTGTAATCCTTGTCGGTGACATCAATGATGCGCCCGCGGAAGATATCCGACATGCGCTTCATTTCTTCGCGGTCTTTGCCCACCGCGCGCACTTTCACCAGCATCAATTCACGCTCGATGTGATCGCCTTCGGACAAATCCACCACCTTCACCACATCGATCAATTTGTTGAGTTGCTTGGTGATCTGCTCCAGGATTTCATCCGAACCGCTGGTGACAATCGTCATACGTGAAAGCGTTGCGTCTTCGGTAGGCGCAACCGTCAGCGATTCAATGTTATAGCCACGCGCCGAGAACAACCCTGCCACGCGCGACAACGCGCCCGCTTCGTTTTCCAACAGTACTGAAACGATATGTCTCATGATTACACCAGAATCATTTCCGACAGCCCTTTGCCGCCGGGCACCATCGGAAACACGTTTTCAGTTTGATCGGTGACAAAATCCATGAACACCAGATCCTTCTTGCGCGCGAACGCTTCTTTCAGCGCGCCCTCAACATCCGCCGGCTTGTCAATGCGCATGCCGACGTGGCCGTACGACTCAGCCAATTTCACAAAATCGGGCAGCGCATCCATGTACGATTCGGCGTAGCGATTGCCGTGGAAAAATTCCTGCCACTGCCGCACCATGCCCATGTACCGGTTATTCAGCATGACCATTTTGATCGGCAGCTTGTATTGCTTGCAGGTGGATAGCTCTTGTATGCACATCTGAATGCTGGCCTCGCCCGTCACGCACGCGACGGTGGCTTTGGGGTTAGCCAATTGCGCGCCCATTGCCGCAGGCAAGCCAAAACCCATCGTGCCCAAGCCGCCGGAGTTAATCCAGCGACGCGGCTTATTGAATTTATAAAACTGCGCGGCCCACATTTGGTGTTGGCCGACATCCGACGTAATAATCGCGTCGCCCTTGGTGATTTCATAGAGCTTTTGCACCACGAATTGCGGCTTGATGATGGCACTGGCGCGATCATATTTCAGGCAGTCACTGCCGCGCCATTCTTCGATTTGCGTCCACCAGCTTTTGAGTGCAGCGGCATCCACTGAGGTTTTGCCCGCATCCAGTTGCTTGTTGAATTCTTTGAGCACGTCGCGCACATTGCCCACAATCGGCACATCGACTTTCACGCGCTTGGAAATGGATGACGGGTCCACATCAATATGAATAATCGTGCGCTTGGGGTCGAAGAAATGTTTCGGATTACCGATCACCCGGTCGTCAAAGCGCGCACCAATGGCAAACAACACATCGCAATTCTGCATCGCGAGATTGGCTTCGTAGGTGCCGTGCATACCGAGCATGCCGACAAACTGCCGGTCTGTTGCCGGATAACCACCCAGGCCCATCAAGGTGTTGGTCACCGGAAAGCCCAGCGTTCTCACCAGTTGCGTCAACTCCACCGACGCATCGCCGAGTATCACGCCGCCACCGGTGTAAATCATCGGTCGCTTGGCCGCCGCCAGCAATTGAATGGCTTTTTTGATCTGCCCCGGATGGCCCTTGGTCACCGGATTGTACGAACGCATGGTAATTTTTTCCGGGTACGAAAAATCAGCCTTGGCTGCGGTAACGTCCTTGGGAATATCCACCACCACCGGCCCCGGACGGCCCGTCGAAGCAATGTAAAATGCTTTTTTGATGGTGAGAGCGATATCCTTGACATCACGCACCAAAAAATTATGTTTGACGCACGGGCGCGTGATGCCGACCGTATCGCACTCCTGAAACGCATCTTCGCCAATGGCATAAGTGGGAACCTGACCGGTAATCACCACCAGCGGAATTGAATCGGTATACGCTGTGGCAATGCCAGTAACGGCGTTAGTCACGCCGGGGCCGGAAGTCACCAGCGCCACACCTACTTTTTGTGTAGAGCGCGCGTAGCCATCGGCCGCATGCAGCGCGCCCTGCTCGTGGCGTACCAGAATGTGCTTGACCTTATTTTGCTTGCACAACTCGTCGTAAATAAACAGCACCGCGCCGCCCGGATAGCCGAACACATGTTCGACGCCTTCTTCCTGAAGACAACGGATAACAATTTCTGCGCCTGTCAATTGCATGGCAAACGTAACCTTGTAACCCTGGTTGATAAAAAACGCACTGGACGCGCGCAGCCACAATCGAACAAATAAGCAACAATGCCCGCCCTGTCAACGAACACGATAGAAACACCAACAAACAACCGGCGATTATTGTGCAAAGCAGCGAGACTGCAGCGCGGGAACCCTAAACATTACCTTTTACTGCCCAATTGGTCAAGTTGCTGTCAACCCCGCATAAAGTAAAATCATCGTATAAACAGCACGATAGCCGTGTTTCGCGCATCATGCCTAAGGCCGCCTGATCGCCATCGCGTGCTCATTGCGTGATTCGCGTTATTTGCTAAGATGCGGCTGGACGGTTGGTTCGCGATAACGGGTTGCGCAGGGAGGCGCATCGCGGCAACAAGCGGCATTCAAGTTACAGAATAAGCGCGTTACAGCGCAGAGGCGGACGAACTGGCTACATACAAGGAAATGGCGGACTTCCTCGCGCAGGTGGAACGCCGGGCCTACAAACAATCGATGTTCGCCGTGCGCGACGAACATACGGCATTGGACATCGTGCAGGACGCCATGATGAAACTGTCGGAAAAGTACGCGGATCGCCCGCCAGCCGAGCTGCCGCTACTGTTTCAGCGTATCCTGCAAAACACCATCCGCGATTTTTATCGGCGGCAGAAGGTTCGCTCGACCTGGACGACCCCCATGTCTTCGCTGATTAACGAAGATTCCGATGGCGATCATGACCCGCTGGAAACCATCGAGGTCGAAAACGAATCACCTTACGCGGCACCCCCGTTACAACAACTTGAACGCGCGCAAGTGCTTGCTTCTATTGAGAAATGTTTGGTCAAACTCCCTGCGCGTCAACGCGAAGCCTTCATCCTGCGTTACTGGGAGGAAATGGATGTCGCCGAAGCCGCGAAAGCAATGGGATGCTCGGAGGGCAGCGTTAAAACACACTGTTCCCGCGCAACGCACACCCTTGCCGAATCGCTGAAAAAACTGGGTATAACGCTATGAACAACACCAATACACCACAAGACCATGATTTAGCAGTAAAAATTGCAGCCTTACTCAACCAAAGCACGCAGCAACTTGATAGCAAAACCACCGATAAATTGCTCACGGCTCGTAAGGAAGCGCTCGCTCACTTTCAGGAAAAGCCAGCGCGCGCTTGGGAAATTTCGATGGCGGGTGGTTTAAGCCGTATGGTGGAGCCATTTAACTTCAGCTTACGGGCCGGGTTTGTGCTGCTGGCGTTGCTGGTGTCACTCGTCGGTGTGGTGAGTTGGCACACCTTCAGCCAGCCAGTCAGTGAAATCGCAGAAATTGACGAAGGCCTGCTCACCGACGAGTTGCCGATCAACGCCTATCTGGATAAAGGTTTCGAGTCGTGGTTAAAACGGCCCTCACCCTGATTGTTGGCCTGTTGCTCTCGTTTGCCGCCGCCGCGCAGCAAACGCAAAGCGACACGGCCAAGCTCAAAACTCCGCGCCCGCTGTGGAGCGAACTATCGCCCAAGCAGCAGGCCGTGCTTGCGCCCTTGGCTGCTGAGTGGGACAGACTCGACACCACGCGCCGCAAAAAATGGGTCACCATCGCCAATCGTTTTCCAAAAATGAAGCCGGATGAACAAGTGCGCCTGCAACGGCGTATGCAGGCATGGGCCGCACTCACTCCTGATCAACGCCGCGTCGCGCGTGACAACTACAAGGCGCTGCGCCAGCTACCCCGCCCGCAACCCGGCGAATTGCGGCAAAAGTGGGAACAGCAAAAGCAGTCACCCATACCGGAAGCCGCTACGAGCGACGCCCCCGGCAAGTGATTTCCGGCACGACCGCCCCACTGAAGCGGCGGCTGCTCGGCCTCATCTACGAAGCCTTGATACTTGCTGCCATCCTGCTGGCCGCAGCACTGCCTGCTGTAATGCTCACACGCACGTGGGAGCCTGCACTGGCGCGCGCAACCTTGCAAACGTGGATCATCATCGCCTGCGGCGGTTTTTATGTGTGGCAATGGAGCGGTGCAGGCCAAACACTGCCGATGAAAACGTGGAGGCTCCGACTGATTTCCATAGACGGATCACCAGTGAATCACGCACGTGCCGTATTACGCTACGCCTGCGCGCTATTGAGCCTCCCCCTTTTGGGACTGGGCTACGCCTGGGCGCTGGTGGATCGCGACGGACAGTTTTTGCATGACCGGCTGGCGGGTACCAGGCTCGTCACGCACATCGCTTGAGCTTCAAAAACTTTTTTTGCCTTCAGCGTCGCTCCTGCCGCCACATCATCAGCATCGCCAGACTCAAGAAAACCGCTGTCGGCAGCAGGGCACTGGCTGGCGCCGGCCACTCATTCAGCAAGCCCAAATGCGCTGAAAGCTGATTGAGAAAATAAAACGCCAACCCCAGCATGATGCCGGCGAAAATCCGCCCGCCCACGCCGCCCTGACGCCGCTGAAAATACGCAAACGGCAGCGCCAGCACCATCATCGTCAAAACTGCCAGTGGATAGGTTATTTTGGACCACAGGGCGATTTCATATCTTAATGATTTTTGCCGGTTCTCCCGCAAATGTTGCGCGAACGAATTCAGGCTCGCCGCCGACATTTGATCGGGCTGCACCAGCAGCACGTTGAGTAGCCGTGGATCGAGCACCGAATTCCAGATTTCAGACGGCGCTTTGCTGATCTCGGTACGCACTTCGGTGAATGACGTTTTTTGCACACCCGTAAGCAACCACTGACGTTCGCCCTTGAACACGCCGCTCTCCGCCGCAATCACGGAACGCAGCCGCGACGATTCGTCGAATTCGTAAATGCGTATGCCTTTCAATTGACCGTCAGCAGTCACTTCACGCACATTCAGAAAACTTTTGTCGTCTTTCAACCACAAACCCGAACGAAACTCCTGCGCGATAATGCCGGTAATCGCCTGCGACCGAAAGCGTTGCGCCAGTTGTTCAGCCACCGGCCCCACGTACTCGCCAAACACAAACGTCAGCGCGGCAAACAACAGCCCCGCCGTCAGGATCGTACCGATCATGCGCACCAGTGATACACCGGCCGTGCGCATTACCGTGTATTCCGAACTTGCCACCAATTGCGCCAGCGCAAACAAAGTGCCTATGAGCGCCGCAATCGGAAAAATCTCATAGATATGCGCGGGCACCGACAACACCACATGCTGCACAATATGCCGCATGCGATATCCACCACGCCCCAAGTCCTTGATTTCTTCCACCAGATCAAAAAACGCAAACAGCATCAGCAACGCAATCATCACCATCGCGGTGGCCAGCAGAATCTCGCGCACAATGTAGCGGCGCAGTGTTTTCACGTTATCGTCCTGTAAACAAGCGCATCAGCGAATACACGCTGAGTCGCCGGTAGAACATCAGCAGCAGCAGCAGCAACACCACCCCATGCAGCACCAGCAACCCAGGCATCAGTTGCACACGGGATTGCGCAATGTACGCCTGAATCACTGACAGCAGATTCACGTAAATCATGTAGACCAAAACCGCCACGATCAGATTGATCGAACGCCCAGCGCGCGGATTCACAAACGACAGCGGTATCGCCAGCAACGCCAGCAACAATGCGCTCACGGGCAAACCAATGCGCCAGGTCAGCTCGCCCAGATGACGCGGCTCGCCCAGAGCAATCAGTTCCGGCGTTTGCAGATTTTTGGTGCCGGGCGCGCGCACCGCCTCCTGCGTCTCCACACGCACCGCGTAGCGCTCGAACTCGGATATCCGGTAATCCGCCCGCCCCGGCTCGCCCTCGTAACGATAGCCGTTCAGCCCCACCAGAAAGCGATCACCATTGGGCGCCAATTCCTGAAAACCCTGTTTCGCCACCATCACCGTGGTTTTGCCATTCTGCGTAGAACTGACAAACACATTGGTCACACGATTATCCAAGCCCGACACGGTCTCGACAAAAACCACACGGTCAGCCTGCCGCGATTCGCGAAACACACCGGCCTGAATCGCCGATGCATCATCGCGGCTATCCAGAGTTTTGCGATAATCTTCCGCCTTGCCGGCGGCCCACGGCGACAAGCCCAGCGCCAGCACAGCGATGGTCGCCACCAGTGGCACGGCAAACATCAGCACCGGCGCTATCCAGCGTGTAAGGCTTACGCCGCAGGAAAACCACACCACCATTTCAGAGTCGCGATAAGCACGGCTTAGCGTCATCAGTACCGCGATGAACAGTGTCAGCGAAAGCAGTGTTGGCAGAAACCCGATCAGCGTAAACCCTAACAGCGCGATCACGCTGGTCGAGGTGATGGAGCCGCCCGCCGCCAGCGCCAGCAATCGCACCAGTTGCGTGGTGAGCACAATACCCAGCAACACCAGAAAAGTTGCCAGTGCGGTGGTCGCCATTTCGCGCAGCAGGGTCTTGTGGAATATCATGCGGGCGCTCGGGTGATTTTGCTTTTCACGGGAAAACCGCCGATAATCAAACTTCTATCGTCGCTGGTTTTTCGCAGAATTTTGCTGAGGAGTGTCACGTGGAATTTAGCACAAAAAGTATTGCGCCGGGTTCAACCAAATCCGGCTGCGTCATTGTTGGCGTGTTTGAAACCGGCAAACTTTCTGCCCCGGCCGCAGCACTCGACCGCGCCGCGAAGGGCGCGCTCGCCAAAGCCATCAAAAGCGGCGACATGACCGGTCGCGCAGGCACCACGTTGCTGCTGCATGGCGTTGCCCACATTGCTTGCGAACGCGTGCTGCTGATCGGACTGGGTGCCGAAAAATCATTCAACGAGAAAGCGTTTCGCAGCGCGCTCACTACGGCCTTGCGCGCCGTAAATGCCACAGGGGCTGCAACCGCTGAAATTCATCTCACCGCGCTGGCTGCGGGCACCTCGGATATCGGCTGGCGCGTCGGACAGTCGGCCACTTTGGCCATCGAGTCTGCGTACCGCTTCGAGCAAATGAAAAGCAAAAGCGAAAATCTGCCCGCAGCGTTAAAGCAGATCACGCTGACGTATGCGCAAGCCAGCGAACGCAAAGACGCGGAACGCGGACTCGCGCAGGGCATTGCACTCGGTCACGGCATGAGCTTCGCCAAAGACCTGGGCAATCTGCCAGGCAACGTTTGCACACCGGCGTATCTGGCCAAAGCAGCGCAGGCGCTGGGCAAACGCCACAAACTTAAAGTTAAAGTGCTGGAGCGCGCCGAGATGCAGAAACTCGGCATGGGCTCGCTATTGTCGGTGGCACGCGGCAGCGCTGAACCACCCAAGCTGATTGTGATTGAATACAACGGCGGCCCAAAAAATCAAAAGCCCGTAGCGCTGGTAGGCAAAGGTGTCACCTTCGACACCGGCGGCACCTCGCTCAAGCCCGCCGGCGAAATGGATGAAATGAAATACGACATGAGCGGCGCGGGCAGCGTGTTGGGCACGCTCAAGGCCATCGCCGAAATGCGATTGCCTATCAACGTGGTGGGCATCATCCCCGCCACTGAAAACATGCCGGGCAGCCGTGCCACAAAGCCCGGCGATATTGTCAAAACCATGTCGGGTCTGACGGTGGAAATTCTGAACACCGACTCCGAAGGTCGCTTGATACTGTGCGATGCGCTCACCTATGCCGAACGCTACGAACCGTCGGCCGTGATCGATATCGCCACACTTACCGGCGCGTGTGTGATCGCACTCGGCCACGTGGTCAGCGGCTTATTCGCCAACGACGATGCGCTGGCAAAAGAAGTGCTCGCCGCTGGTGAAGCCTCGCAAGACCGCGCATGGCATCTGCCGCTGCACGACGAATATCAGGAGCAACTCAAAAGTAATTTCGCGGATTTCGCCAACATCGGCGGACGTCCGGCGGGCGCGGTAACAGCCGCGTGTTACCTCTCGCGATTCACCAAAAAATTCAAGTGGGTGCATCTGGACGTGGCTGGTACAGCGTGGAAATCCGGCAAGGAAAAAGGCTCTACTGGGCGCCCAGTGCCACTGCTAACGCAGTTTTTGATTGCTCGCGCCAGCAATCGATAGCCGATAATTAAATCAATAAAAACAAATACTTATTTAACATCCCCTTGTGACACAGATCGACTTCTACACCCACGTCGGCAACAAGCTCAACATCGCCTGCCGACTGGCGGCGAAGGCGCATGCGCAGGGTTTGCGCGTGGCGGTATTGTGCCCTGATGCCGCCAGCGCACAAGCGTTTGACCGCTTGCTCTGGACAAGCGCTCCGCTCACCTTTGTGCCGCATTGCAGTGCTACGCACGCGCTCGCCGCGCGCACGCCCGTGGTGATCGATCACGAGGATATTGTGACTACGGATACCACGCACGATGACGTACTGCTCAATCTGCGCGATGCGTGGCCACCGGTGTTCAGCCGCTTTCAGCGCCTGATCGAAATTGTCAGTGACGACGAAGCGGATCGATCCACTGCTCGCACGCGATTCAAGTTTTATCGTGATCGTGGCTATGAAATCCGCACCCACGATTTATCCAGCGCGCAAGCGTAGTTCGCAGCGATGGCTGAAAACGCAGATCAGGATCATGATAGCGACAGTGCTGATATCCTCGCACGCGCCGACGCGCTGATTGGCCGCCACAAGCCGCCACCGCTGCAAGGCACGGCACAAGTTGCCAGCGCAATGCCCGCCCCCTCGCCGGCCACAAACGCCGCCACTGAATCCTTCGACGACGACATACCGTTACTGACCGATGTTGCGCTGCCGGTTCCCGCGATCATAACTGCCGCGAGTCAGTCTGCGCCACCACATGCCGAGGTGATATCGCGTGTGCAGAATCAAAACATGGAGCACACCGCGTATTTGCGCGTGATGTCCCAGGTTGATGATCGCATCACCAATGTCGTCAAGCAGCGCGTCATGCCCGAAATCGGCTCGGCGCTCGATCAAGCGCTGGCGCGCATCACCGACGACCTAAAGGCCAGCATCGGCGACATGGTGCGCAACTCGGTGCAGGAAACCTTGCGTAGCCACCTTGGTGCGCACCTCACGCAACTTGCTGCATTGCCCAAGCCGGAGAGCACGGCCGCCTCCGGTATAATAGCCATCCCTCCTGTTACACCTTCCGTCCCCAGCAAATCAATGGAACTCGCCAAGAGTTTTGAACCTGCCGCTATTGAAGCGCGCTGGTACCCCGAGTGGGAAAAGAACGGCTACTTCAAGGCAGGCACAGACGCCGCGAAGAGCGAAAATTACTGCATTCTGCTGCCGCCGCCGAATGTAACCGGCACGCTGCACATGGGCCACGCGTTTCAGCACACGCTGATGGATGCGTTAACGCGCTACCACCGTATGTGCGGCAACAACACACTGTGGCAGCCGGGCACGGATCACGCGGGCATAGCCACGCAAATCGTCGTCGAGCGCCAGCTTGAAGCGCAAAAAGTGTCGCGCCATGACATGGGCCGCGAAAAATTCATCGAGCGCGTGTGGCAATGGAAAGAAGAATCCGGCTCCACCATCACCCGTCAGATGCGCCGCCTCGGCAGCTCGTGCGACTGGGAACGCGAACGTTTTACCATGGACGAAGGCCTGTCGCGCACGGTGACGGAAACCTTCGTGCGCATGCACGAAAAAGGTTTGATCTATCGCGGCAAGCGGCTGGTGAATTGGGATCCGGTACTGCAAACCGCTGTATCCGATCTCGAAGTAGAGTCGGTTGAAGAAGACGGCAAGCTGTGGCACATACGTTATCCCTTCGCGTCACCTGCATCCGGAGACGGATATCTGGTGGTAGCCACCACGCGCCCGGAAACCATGCTCGGTGACGTGGCGGTAGCGGTAAATCCCGAGGACAAACGCTACACGGCACTGATCGGCAAGAACGTTGTGCTGCCACTCACCGGACGCGAAATCCCGGTGATTGCCGATGACTATGTTGATGCGGCGTTCGGCACTGGTTGCGTCAAGATTACGCCTGCGCACGACTTCAACGACTATCAGGTCGGCGTGCGCCACAAACTCGAGCCCATCAGCATTCTCACGCTCAATGCCAAAATCAACGATAACGCGCCCGAAGCCTATCGCGGGCTGGATCGGTTTGAAGCACGCAAGCGCGTATTGGCCGATCTCGAAGCGCAGGGTCTGCTCGCTGAAACCAAGCCGCACAAGCTGATGGTGCCGCGCTGCGGACGCACCGATGCAATTGTCGAGCCGATGCTCACCGATCAGTGGTTCGTTCATATGGAGTCACTCGCGCAGCGCGGGCTGGACGCTGTGTCGCTGGGCCAAATCAAGTTTGTCCCTGAAAACTGGGCCAATACCTATAACCAATGGCTGACCAATATTCAGGATTGGTGCATCTCGCGGCAACTATGGTGGGGCCATCGTATCCCCGCGTGGTATGACGCCGAAGGCAATGTTTACGTTGCGCGCAATCTCGAAGAAGCCATCGCCAAATACGACGAAAAATTGCCGGATCGTCTGGAAGCCGGTGAGAAAGTTGAGTCCGCTCCGCTGCGACAAGATGAAGATGTGCTTGACACCTGGTATTCGTCTGCGCTGTGGCCGTTTTCGACGCTCGACTGGACCCCAGAGTATTCCGGCAAATCCAACCCGGCGCTGGATCGTTATCTGCCGTCATCGGTGCTGGTCACCGGCTTTGACATTATCTTTTTCTGGGTAGCGCGCATGGTGATGATGACCCTGCAATTCACCGATAAAGTGCCGTTCAAGGAAGTGTATGTGCATGGCCTGATTCGCGACGCGGAAGGCCAGAAAATGTCCAAGTCGAAAGGCAATGTGCTCGATCCGCTCGACATTGTTGACGGCATTACCCTCGATGCGCTGATCGCTAAACGCACAGCGAATTTGATGGATCCGCGCCAGGCGGAAAAGATCACCGCCACCACCAAAAAACACTTCCCCGACGGCATCGCGGCGTTCGGCACTGACGCACTGCGCTTCACCTTCGCCAGTCTGGCGTCACCTGGGCGAGATATCAAATTTGACCTGCAACGCTGCGATGGCTACCGCAATTTCTGCAACAAACTGTGGAACGCCACCCGCTTTGTGCTGATGAACTGCGACGGCAAGGATGTGGGCCTCGACGAAACAGCACCTTTGGAGTTTTCTTCTGCAGACCGCTGGATCATCAGCCGCCTGCAACGCGCCGAAGCCGAGGCCGCCAAGGCCTTCAGTGAATATCGTTTCGACAACCTGTCGCGCGCAATTTACGAACTGGTGTGGGATGAATACTGCGACTGGTATGTTGAGCTGGCCAAAGTGCAAATGCAAAGTGGCAACGAAAGCCAGCAACGCGCCACGCGCCGCACGCTGGTGCGTGTGCTCGAATCAACGCTGCGGCTGGCACATCCGGTTATTCCGTTTATTACCGAGGAGCTTTGGCAGATTGTGTCACCGCTGGCGTCAAAATCGGGTGCATCGATCATGCTGCAAAGCTATCCAAAATCCGAAGTCGCACGCATTGACGAAACCGCCGAACGCGATATTGACACCCTGAAGCAGCTCATCAACGCCTGCCGCACGCTGCGCAGCGAAATGAATTTGCAGCCGGGCACAAAAGTGCCGCTGATCGCGCAAGGTGACGCGGTGCAACTGTCGTCGTATGCGCCGTACATGGCTGCGCTGGCGCGGCTGAGCGACGTGCAAATTGTTGATGTGTTGCCCGAAGCTGATGCACCGGTGTCGATCGTCGGCGCTTTCACGCTGATGCTGAAAGTCGAGATCGACAAAGCCGCAGAAAAAGCACGTCTCGAAAAAGAGCATGCGCGCATCGCAGGCGAAATCAGCAAGGCAAAAGGCAAACTGTCCAATGCCAAATTCGTAGACAAGGCGCCATCGGCAGTAGTCGATCAGGAGCGTGAAAGGCTGGCGAAGTTTGAGGCGACGCTGGCGGAGATTGATGCGCAACTCGCCAAGCTCACCTAAATCAATTGCCTTTAAGTATTTGTTTTAAAACAATTATTTCGTGACGCTTCTGCGCTAATCCAGACTACCCCGTGCACCACGCCCTGCGCGCTTTCAACCACCGCAACTACCGGCAGTATTTCACCGGCCAGTCGGTGTCGCTGATCGGCACCTGGGTGCAGCAAATCGCCATCAGTTGGCTGGTATATCGCATCAGCGGTTCGGCGCTATTGCTCGGCGTTACCGGCTTTGCCGGACAAATCGCGATATTTTTTCTGGCCCCCTTTGGCGGCATCTGGGCAGATCGATTCGACCGTTGCAAAACACTGATCGTCACACAAGTGCTGACCATCGCACTCACACTGATACTCGCCTGGGCAGTGTGGGGCGAAGCAAAACCCGACGTATGGCATGTGGTGGCCCTCGCCGCGCTACTTGGCATTGTGCAGGCGCTGGAAACACCCGTGCGCTCCTCGTACACGCCGGAACTGGTGGCGGTGAAATCCGATCTGCCCAGCGCCATTGCGTTCAGCGGCGGCATGCAAAACGCCGGGCGCATGATCGGCCCGACAATTGCCGGGCTATTGCTCGCCTATTTCAGCGAAGCCTTCTGTTTTGTGATGAACGCAGTGACGAAACTGTGGCTGATCGGCAGCCTGCTGGTGATAGGGGCGGCACCGCTGCGCAAAGTGCTGCCCCCTGAAAAAGTATGGGCGAGCATCATCGACGGCGCGCGTTACACATGGAGCTTGAAGCCGTTGCGCTATCTGCTGCCGATGCTGGCGCTTATGAGTTTTGCAATTACGCCGTATCAGGCGCTGATGCCGATTTTCGCAGCGGAGATTTTCGCTGGCGGCGCATCCATGCTGGGGTTTCTCGTCGGCGCGGCAGGCTTCGGTGGGCTGATCGGCATGGGCTATCTTGCCTCGCGCCCGCAAATACGCGGCTTGATGCGCTGGGCCGCCATCGGCCCCGGCATCGCCGGTGTCGCACTGACGATTTTTACGTTTTCGCGCATTCTGTGGCTGTCACTGGC